>CAIQEX010000349.1 GCA_903870955.1 uncultured beta proteobacterium | reverse complement strand
GGGTATACCGCCCGAAAATCCTGCTTTGTTGCCCTATTGGCTAGGAGCCTTGAGCCTGAAATGGGGGCCCGGATGGGTACCTGCCGACTTGATGATGCGACTGCCATTCGTGCTGCTGCTCGTCTTGGGCCTTGCAGCGTGCTGGTATGGTACATATTACTTGGCACGCAGTCCTCGCGCGCAACCGGTGGCATTTGCGTTCGGTGGTGAGGCGCAGCCCAAAGACTATGCCCGCTCCATGGCCGATGGTGGCTTGCTGGCATTAATTGCATGCCTGGGATTGGCCCAGCTCGGCCATGAGACGACACCCGCGCTGGCTCAGTTTGGTTTCGCAGCTTTGCTGTTTTACGCATTGGCGAGTTTGCGTTATCACCCTCGAAGCTCCTTTCTATTGGTGTGGATTGGTGTGCAGGGCTTAGGCCTGAGTGGTGCGCCGACATTAGCCTCATTATTCTTGCTGGGTGGTTTTTTTATTCATCTTTTGGATGACGAAGAGGACACAGAAAATGTCGTGCACGCCCCGGGCAAAGGATTCGGCGCTCTGCTGCTAATTGGCTGCGGATTGCTCAGTGCCTATGTATGTTTAAGGCTGGACTTGTGGCGATGGAAAGTTGAAGTCCCGCAGGCCAGTTGGGCCGAATTCAATGGCGCAATGCAATTGCTCACGTGGTTTACATGGCCGGCATGGCCATTGGCCTTGTGGACCCTCTGGCGCTGGAGACGCCAACTCTTCAATCGCACCATCAGTCGCCACTTAGCCCTACCCGCCTGGTTTGCATTGGTGACCTTAATTTCCACTCTAACGACCGGCGCTCCTGACCGCACCTTGTTGCTGGGCTTGCCGGCCATGGCGACGCTGGCTGCATTTGCCCTCCCAACGCTAAAGCGCCAGGTCGCTTCACTGATCGACTGGTTCACACTGCTGTTCTTTTCGGGTTGTGGATTCATTATTTGGGTTGTATGGATTGCGATGCAAACTGGGTACCCAAGCCAGCCTGCAGCCAATGTTGCGCGCTTGGCACCGGGTTTCGAACCGCACTTTTCCGCATTGGCCTTTGGGTTTGCAATTGCCTCCACCCTGGTTTGGGGATGGTTGGTGAAATGGCGCGTGGGGCGTCACCGTGCAGCGATCTGGAAGAGCCTTGTGTTGCCCGCAGGTGGAGCAGCCCTTTGCTGGATGCTGTTGATGACCTTGTGGATGCCTTTGCTTAACTATACGCAGAGCTACAACGCGATGGTCAGCAACGCCCTAAAACACATGGATCCGACCGACTGCGTAGAAGTACTCGGACTGGGTACCGGTAAGACCGCGGCACTTCGTTTTTACGGCAACCTTGAGCTCAAATTGATGCAACCGCAGCCAGTTTGCCGCTGGCTTATTGCAGAACCTGGCGAGGGAACTTCAACCCTTGGGCATGTTGACAACACCCGATGGATTTTGTTGACGCAAGTGACCCATCCATCGGACAGTAATGAGTCCGTTTTGCTTTTCAAACAACGCTAGTCACCTCGCGTCCCAGCAGCCGAATGCTATGCTCCACAACAAGCAACAAAGCAACTGAGCACACCTACATGCAATCTGGAAATCGTCTCGCAGCAGTGGACCTGGGCTCCAACAGCTTCAGACTGGAAATTGGTCGTATTGAGCATGGTGAATTCCGCAGGACCGAGTATCTGAAAGAAACAGTTAGACAGGGAGGCGGACTTGATGAGGGACGCAATTTGACCCTTCCCGCGATGCAGGCTGGCTGGGACTGCTTGGCTCGTTTTGGTGAGCGTCTAGCAGGATTTAAACCATCTGAAGTCCGCGCCGTGGCGACACAGACTTTGCGCGAAGCCCGTAACCGGGATGAGTTTTTACTGCGTGCCAATCAGGTATTGGGATTTCCAATTGATGTGATTTCCGGCCGTGAAGAAGCACGGCTTATTTATCAAGGTGTGGCGCATATGCTGCCCAACACCGAGGAGCGCCGGTTGGTCGTTGACATCGGTGGTCGCTCCACAGAATTGATTTTGGGACAAGGCCGAACGCCCAAGGTAATGGAGTCATTTCGTGTCGGAAGCATTGCCTGGTCCAAACGCTATTTTCCCGATGGGCAATTTACACGAAAGTCGTTTGAAATTGCCGAAGTGGCTGCAACGGCTGTCATGGATGAGGCTTTTGAAGCGTATCACCCAAACCATTGGGACACGGCCTACGGCTCAGCGGGAACAGTGGGCGCTATCAGCGATGTATTGATCGCCGCTGGCTGGCCCAGCGGACAAATTACGATGGAAGGCCTGGACTGGATCTTGGACCGTCTGGTGTCGGCACAAAGTGCCGATCGTCTGCGCTTGGCGGGAATGCGTGAGGACCGCAAGGCCATCATTGGAGGCGGGGTTAGCGTGATGCGATCCGTTTTCAAACTCTTGAAAATTCAACACATGGAATTAGCCTCGGGTGGCTTGCGGCATGGACTGATTTGTGACTTGCTGGGTGATACGGGTGACGCGGGTGATCTGCATGTGAACAGCATCAATCGACTGGCACGCAAATTTGGTGTCGATCGCGCCCACGGACAAAGAGTCGGAAATGTTGCGACCTATCTATTTAAGCAACTCACAAATGCCGGCAAGAGATCGGCAGATACAGAAAACGAGCGACTTGAACGCAAACTTTATTGGGCTGCCGAATTGCATGAGATTGGCAGCCATATCTCGCACAGCGATTACCATAAACATGGCGCATACATTCTGGACAATGCGGACGCTATGGGGTTTTCATTGTCGGAACTGCACCGCCTAAGCCTATTGGTTTTGGGACACCGGGGAAAACTGCGAAAAATCGAAACCGCTCTGGATGACAGAGAGATGGTTTGTCAGCTAATGTGCTTGCGTCTGGCGGTCATTCTGTGCCACGCCAGACGAGATCCTGACCTCACTGGTATCAACCTAAAGCAGCCCGATATGCAACGTACCGCTATTCGTCTAAGCTGTCGCGCTGACTGGGCGGAAGCCTATCCACAATCAGCACATTTGCTGCGTGAAGAAGTACTGGCCTGGGAGAAAACGCCTTGGCAACTTGAAGTAAGAGGCCTTTGATCAAACCGCTACCGAACGTAGTGTTTCGGGGTCTAACGCTAAATGGTCATCAACTAGCGTATGGGTTGCAGATGTCGCCTCAACTGCGCGACATGAGTTCCCACAGAGCGAAACACATTTTTTCGTTGGTTTCCCAAATATCCATGCCACGTGGCGACGTTAATGTCCTACGCAGTGGATTGTGGTCTCGGGAAACATTCGCGGGGACCGTGCGCGGAAAGTCCATTTTGAAAAAATCGGCTGTTCTGGCGCGCAAGGACATCGTGGACTGGCGAATGGTTGCGTGAGATGTGTTCATGCAGCGATCTTCTCGCTGCGGGCCCACTAAGGGTATCGGGCGGCCCTGATTTAAGGCTCAGGAGTTCCCTGAAAACATCAGGCGATTCCTACACAAGGAAGCACTCCCCTAACGCTCACGTCAGTCCAATAAGGAGTTATCCATGGCATAGCGTGTCAACTCTGCTACACCTGTCATTTGCATTTTTTCCAGCAATCGCGCCTTGTGGGTACTAACGGTTTTGTTACTGATACTTAACTGTTTGGCAATATCGTTGACGCCCAATCCTTTGACAAGACAATTAAAGACATCAAACTCACGATCTGAAAGTGTGCTGTGGGGCGACAGCGCTCCGCTTGAAGTTGCCATGAGCGCCATCTTTTGTGCGACTTCACTTGAAATAAATCGTCCCCCTGCCGCGATCTTGCGGATTGCCGCAAGCAGTACTTCGGGTTCACTGTCCTTGGTCACATATCCGTCAGCGCCCGCCTTCAACGCACGCAACGCAACTTGTGCGGTGTCGTGCATACTGAGTACCAGGATTGGCAAATCTGGCCAATGGGATTTCATTCGTGTTATCAAGTCCGGACCACTAAATCCGGGCATGTTAATGTCCAGCAACAAAATGTCGCAGCGCGTCACACGAAGTATTCCCAGGGCGCTATCACCGTCAACCGCTTCAGCGACCACCTCCATCTCAGGCATGATTGCAAACATTTGCTTGAGCCCCGCTCGAACAATCGCATGGTCATCGGCTATGACAATTCTGATCATGGTGCTGCTTCTACCGCGGCACGTTTAAGCGGCACTTTGACTGCAATCGTAGTACCGCGTCCAGGCCTGCTCAAAATCATTAGGTCTCCTCCCAAAGTCAAGGCCCGCTCACGCATACCCAGCAGGCCAAACGTCTTCTTTATCATGACTTCGCCAGGATCAAAGCCGCATCCGTCGTCAGTAATGCTCACTTCAACATCCGGGGGTGAAAAATTGACCAGAATTTTGACTTCTGTCGCTTTCGCATAGCGACTGATATTGGTTAACGACTCCTGGACAATGCGATAAATGAGCATTGCACGCATTTCGTCAATTGGATCTGTCATCCCTCGGTACTCGAACTCGCATGCAACCGAGTTATGCCGAAGAAATTCGTCACGCAACCACTCAAGCGCTGGAACCAAGCCCAAGTTGAGCGCCTCAGGTCTCAGTACTGTCGCAATATTGCGGACACCTTTGATTGCCCTGTCCACCAGTAACTTCATCGAGTCAACGCTCCCAGCAAGCCCCGGTATGTCCGCTCCAAATTGCATCGGCATTAAGGACAACTGCATACGCAATGCTGTCATCACTTGACCAAGTTCGTCATGCACCTCACGTGCAATGTTTTTCCTTTCATTTTCACGCGCCGACTCATTGATCGCAGCAAGTTCGCGCAGTGAATCCTGGGTTTCGCTCAGGCGCTTAAGTGTCTGATTCTTGTCGGTCGCATTGACCAAAACGACTGTGTGCAACAGCCCGTTTAAAGTATCCAGTCGGCTAAACGTGGCTGAGCCAGGAAATGAACTGGCATCGTTGCGTAAACAGGTGAGTTCTGGATTGGCATCAATCTTTGCTTCACCCGGTTGGGTGTGCAATTGCGATGTGGTGACCTGCATAAAACTCAGACATTGCGGCAGCAGGGTTTGCAGATTCATTCCTGTGAGTTCCTGGCGGCTGTAACCGAAATGCTTTTCTGCCTGGGCGTTGGTTTGAACAATCCTCAGTTCTTCGTCGGTGACAAAGAAAATCACTGGCGCAAATTCAATGACGTCCTTAAACATGCCCTCCAGGCTTCTTCTTTGAGCATGGGCAGATATCTGCGTTTTGACACGTGCCAGCAATACGCTTGGGCCAATCGGCTTGGTTACATAGTCCATGGCACCCAGAGAGAAGCCACGTTCCTCGTTTTCAGTCTCTGATTTGGCTGTTAGAAATATGACCGGAATATCTCGAGTTTTGGGATCTTGTTTTAGCTGAGTGCAGACTTCGTAACCATCCATACCCGGCATCATGATGTCGAGCAAAATCAAATCAGGCTGGGGTTCGGAACGTGCAATTTGCAACCCTTTTCGTCCGTTATTGGCGCTCTTGACCTGATAGGCATCCCGGAGCAACGTGTGGACCAGTGACAGAATCTCTGGCGTATCGTCCACAACCAAGACGACCCTGTTCTTGGAGGCTTCTTGCAAAGTTACATTCATCTGCAAAGTTTATCGCTTTTCAGATAAAAATTAACCTCATAAGAAAAAATGCAGAATAAATTGTCGCTAAAAAATACCCAAACCGCATGCAATGAAGAGGCTCAGGCGGTCACATAGTGAAATTACAAAAGCTCGGGTGACTGGACCGTAACAACCACGGTTTGCGCAGTCTGCTCTTTTTCTCTGTAACGAAGCCACCACAGCGCACCTTTCTTGACGGTGCATTCGCTGACCTGCAAACCCATCAACTGTGCTATCACCTGACCTAATACTGGTTGGTGACCCACGACCAAAAAACAACCTTTAGCTTGCGGCCACTGCACAAGGTCAAGCAGTTGTCCAGCACTTGCAAGTGGGGCAAGAGCCGGACTAATTTTGTATTTGCGACCCAGCGCATGGGCCGTCTGTTCGGCGCGCACGGCCGGGCTGACGAGTACTTTGGCGCCGGCAGGCAACTGACGATCAAGCCATTCAGCCATGCGGGCAGCTTGCTTTTCACCTCGCGGCGTCAAGTATCTGGCCATGTCGTCGCCCACCAACTCCAGATCAATGGCTTCGGCATGACGCCATAAAATCAAATCCATCGCGCTTCCTTTCTACTTTCCCTGAACGTCGCGTCCATACCTTTGCATCAATGTCGCTTGAGCACCCTTTGCCTTTTTCCGAGATGAGGGTTTGCAACGCGAATAGACACCGTTCGCGCCTAGCTCCCAAGCGTCGACCTGATCTTGCAGATAAACCGTCAGACATTCCTCAACCAGTCGTTGACGTTGCACTGAATCGGTGACGGGCCAGGCAGTTTCCACGCGGCGCACCATGTTGCGATTCATCCAATCGGCACTTGACAAATACAGGTCCTCCTTTTGCCCATGTTTGAAGTAAAACACCCGCGAATGTTCCAGGAACCGGCCGATAACCGAACGCACTCGAATGTTTTCAGTCTGGCCTTTCACTTGTGCGGGCAACATACAGGCACCACGAACGATCAAATCAATCTGGACACCCTGCTTGCCAGCACGTATCAGGCTGAAGATGAGGTCTTCATCTGTTAGGGCATTCATCTTCACAATGATGTGGCATGGTTCGCCTAGCGCAGCCGCTTTGGCCATGGAATCCACCTTAGCCACGAGATTGCGTTGAAGGTAAAAAGGTGCAAGCCACATTTTCTTCAACGGTGGCAACCGGCTCTGGCTTGCCAAATGAACAAACACATGCTCCATATCAGTTGTAAGTGCAGTATCTGCCGTTAACTGACTTATATCTGTGTACAACTTTGATGTTCTTGGATTGTAATTACCGGTGGACAAATGGCCATAGCGCTTCAGCAATCGACCTTCGCGCCGCGTAATCAACATCATCTTGGCGTGGGTCTTCAAGCCCACTACACCATAGAGCACCTGTGCACCAATGGACTCCAGCATCTCAGCCCAGTTAATATTTGCCTCTTCGTCAAAGCGCGCCTTCAGTTCCACCACAACGGTCACTTCCTTGCCTCGCCGCACGCCTTCACGGAGTAAATCCATCAATTCGGAATCCGGCCCGGTTCGGTAAATGGTTTGTTTTATCGCCAGTACGTTGGGGTCATGTACCGCTTCACGCAAGAAATCCAACACCCCATCGAAACTTTCGAATGGCTGATGAATGGTGATATCTCCGGCCTTCAATTGCTCAAAAATAGATTGACCAGGGCTAATTTGACGCGGATAGGAACCCCGATATGGCAAAAAACACAAATCTGGACGCTCTACCAGATCAATTACTTGCGTCAGACGCACCAAATTGACGGGCCCTGGAACGCGAAACAAGGATTTTTGCGGCAATTCAAACTGCTCCAGCAGCATATTCGCAAGGTAATCGGAACATCCGGCCGACACTTCAATACGCACAGCCTGACCGTAATGGCGATGCACCAGTCCTTGTCGCAAAGCCGTCCGCAGGTTTTTCACGTCCTCTTCGTCTACGGCCAAATCCGAATGGCGCGTTACCCGAAATTGGGAAAACTGTTCAACGCTACGACCCACAAAAAGATCTGCCAAATGCGCACGAATCACACTAGAGAGCGAAACCAATAGAAGTGCCGAGCCAGACTCTTTGGCAGGCATCCGTATCATGCGTGGCAGTACCCGCGGCACCTTTACGATTGCAATCTCGTTTGAACGACCGAAGGCATCCAGTCCGCCCAACCGCACAATAAAGTTGAGTGATTTGTTGGCCACTTGAGGAAATGGATGAGATGGGTCGAGACCGACCGGTATCAGCAGTGGCTTGACCTCACGATTGAAATACTGACGCACCCATGCACGCTGGGAGGCATTGCGTTCACCGTGCGAAATAATTTTTATGTTTTGCCTCTCGAAGGCGGGCAACAGTTGCTCGTTGTAAAGCGTATATTGCCGGTCGACCAGCGTATGCAAGTCTGAAGAAAGTCGTTCAAAGGTCCTCGCCGTATAGAGGCCCTTTCGATCACCCGACTGGTACGCAATGAGGTGAGGCTCTGCCCGCACTTCAAAAAATTCGTCCAAATTTGACGAAACAATACACAAGTAACGCAGACGTTCCAACAACGGGACATCGTCACGCTCTGCCCAACTCAGCACCCGCTCATTGAACGAGAGAATGCTGTTATCGCGGTCAAGCAACTCTGGTGGGGCTGAAAGAGGGAAGCTTTTAGGTAACTCGGCTGAGGGCAACATTAACCATGATCCTAAAAATGACAAATAAATGAACCATTGTTGACGCTATTTGTGACATTTTCGTGACGCATCAGGCCTAACTCTCGAATTATTTGTACGATGGCCTCGATGAAAAACACCTTACTCGGCAGCTTGATTGGCAGTGATACGTCTTTTGCAAGTGATGACCTACAATTTGCTATGGGTGCCAAATATCTGGTACGACAGGGAAACTGAAAATTATGAAACCACTCTACGTTGCGGGCCTCGTCCTGCTGGGCATGACACTCGGCTTTGCGCTGCTGGGTATGATTTTGGCCGGATTTAAAAAGATCCGGGTTAGAAACGCCGCCCGGTACACGCAACTTTGCACCATCCTTATTTTAGGTTCTGCCTATGCCATGACGCAGTACGATTGGCCGGGTGTACGCCTAAGGGAACTCGATCTGTGGTCCCTGATGGTTATCCTGGCAATTGTTTGCTACGCACTGATTTGGGCAGCAGTGGCTTATCAGCTCAACAAAGTAGGCCACGGAGAGTTTGGTGAAAGCTACATGCTTTCCATGCTTTACACCGACAGCGAGCAACTGCCACCAGACGACTTTGCAAAAACCAAGGTCATCGATAAAACGCCAAACTGATTCAAAGTAAGGCTTGGTGTACTAATCAAGCCACTTTTGCAGAAACTCTGCCTTTCCAGCCGCAGGGTCAAGTTGGTACTGGGCAAATCCAACTCGGTCATAGAGACGCATTGCGGATGAATTTCCGGACAGTACTTCCAGCGTCAGTTTGCAGGCACCACGTTCACGGGCTATAGCCTCCACCATCTCCAGCATACGTTCAGCAATGCGCTGCCCGCGATAGCCACTCAAAACAGCCAGGTCGTGAATATTTACCAACGGCTTGCAAGCGAAAGTTGAAAAACCCTGCATGCAATTGACCAAGCCGACCGGCTTTTGGAAGCCTGACCCTTCAAAGGCCAGGACACTGAAAGCCTGTGGCAGCTTGGCCAACGCATTCACGACGTTCAACCGTACATATTCACTCAGCGCTTGGCCCCCACCCATGGCATCCCGCGCATAGGCGTCCAGCACCGTAACCAATGCCAAGGCATGGTCTGGAACAGCATAGTCAGCGAGGCAGATATGAATATCGTTGACCGCGTTCATTGGTCAAACTTTCAGCGTATTCGCGATACGCTCTGCACATTGAAGCGCCTGCTGTGCGTCCCGCGCCTCAACCATCACCCGCACCAAGGGTTCGGTTCCGCTTGCACGGATCAAAACGCGTCCGGCGTTACCCAATTCTGTTTCTACTTGTTTTGTCGCTTCTTGCAGCGCCACGTTGGATTTCCAATCTTGTCCTGGAGCCAAACGCACATTGATGAGCGTCTGCGGAAACAGTGTCACACCGGTCAGCAACTCAGCCATCGACTTGCCGGATCGCACACAGGCCTGCAATATCTGCAAGGCAGATACCAGCCCGTCACCTGTCGTGTGTTTGTCCAGTGCCAGTAAATGGCCAGAACCCTCGCCACCCAAATTCCAACCGTTCTTTTCCAACTCTTCCAATACATAGCGGTCACCCACCCGCGCGCGGACAAATTGCACGCCTTGACTCTTGATTGCCAGTTCAACGGCCATATTGGTCATCAGGGTACCCACGACACCAGGAACTTCTTGACCATGCCTCAAGCGGTCCCCTACCATGAGATAAAGCAACTCATCACCATTGAACAGGCGCCCCGTTCTGTCGACCAGTTGCAACCTGTCAGCATCTCCATCCAGTGCGATGCCAAAGTCTGCGCCATGTGCCTTAACCGCCGCAACGAGGGCCTGTGGATGTGTCGCACCGACATCTTTGTTGATATTCAAACCATCAGGCGAACAACCTATCGATACCACCTCGGCACCTAATTCATGGAAGACCTTGGGTGCAATTTGGTAAGCGGCACCGTGGGCTGCATCCACCACGATCTTCAGACCCTTTAAGGTCAGGTCATTGGCAAAAGTACTCTTACAAAACTCAATGTACCGCCCCGCCGCGTCATCCAAACGGCGCGTGCGACCCAAATGTGCCGACTCAACCCATTGCGGTGGCCGCTCTACGGCCGCCTCAACTGCCGACTCCCAGGCATCCGGCAATTTGTTACCCTGGGCACTAAAAAATTTAATTCCGTTGTCAGCAAACGGGTTGTGACTGGCGCTTATTACCACGCCCAACGAGGCGCGTTGCGCCCGCGTTAGGTATGCAACTCCGGGCGTCGGAAGTGGCCCGAGCAGGACCACGTCAACCCCCGCCGAATTGAAACCACTCTCCAATGCACTCTCCAGCATATAACCCGAAATGCGCGTGTCTTTGCCGATCAATACCGTTGGACGCTCTTCCTTGCCTTTCAGCACGTGCCCTACCGCATGCGCAAGGCGCAACACAAAATCGGGGGTGATCGGGGACTGTCCGACCGTTCCACGAATTCCATCGGTCCCAAAATACTTACGTGTCATAGTTTTCAACTGCCTTCTTGTTCGAATAAATAGTTAAGGGGTCCATGCGTTGCCTCGAAGGGCTCTACCCGCACTGCTTAGCTGCCGCCTGGGTCGCTGCCAAAACCTTTAGCGCTTGGACCGTCTGCCTGACATCGTGCACCCGCACGATTGATGCGCCGTTTTGTACCGCAAGCACAGCCGCGGTGACACTTGGCACCATGCGCTCTTGTACATCCATACTGGCTACCGCTGCTAGCGAAGTTTGCGTGACGGCAGCTAGGGAAGACTTGCGCGACCATCCAGCCAGTATGGGAAAGCCAAGCGCTAAAAGCTCGGCCTGGCGCGCCAGCAAGGCAAAATTTTGTGGAACTGTTTTACCAAAACCAATGCCCGGATCCAGGGCTATTCGCTTGCGCTCCGCGCCAGAACGTACCAGTTGAAGTGCAGACACCGATAGAAAATCTTTGACCTGCATCACCACGTCACCTTCCATCGGTGCTACCTGCATAGTCTTCGGTTCGCGGTGCATGTGCATCAGACAGACGCCACATGTGGGGTGCATTCCAACGACTTGCATTCCCGTGCGTCCGCCGGCATCACCTGGCCAACGCAAAGCCCAGATGTCATTAATGATGTCGACGCCCATATCAAGTGCAACCTGCATGACATGCGGCTTGTAAGTGTCCAAAGAAACCGGCACGCCGAGTGTCACTGCATGGCGCAACACTGGCAACACGCGTGCCAGCTCTTCCTCTTGAGATACGGAAGGCGCCCCAGGGCGGGACGACTCGCCTCCAATGTCGAGCAGGTCTGCGCCTTCCTTGACGAGTTGGTCGCAATGGGCAATTGCAGCGTCACGCGAAGCGTATCGGCCGCCATCCGAAAATGAATCCGGCGTGACGTTTACGATGCCCATGACTTTGGGTCTGGACAAGTCGACCTGGAAACGCGAAGTTTGCCAATACATGGGACTTAATCGTTCAAAAAATGGAGTTGAGACTCAGCAAAGAAAACGGGGCCTTCGCCCCGTTGAAAGATCCAGCATTGAATCTCGCTTGACCGTCAGAAGGTGGCCTAGGTCAGGCCACCGTGGGGGCAGGGTCAATGGACACTGCTGGCGCACCGCCATCACTTCCACCACCCGAACTTGGGGTTCGCGGTGTCCAGTCCTTTGGCGGACGCGGCTCCTTACCCGCCATGATGTCGTCGAGTTGGTCACTGTCAATGGTTTCCCACTCCAGCAAAGCCTTGGCCATCGCATGCATCTTGTCCTGATTGTCCTCGATCAGTTTGCGGGCTTCTGCGTACTGCTGATCGATAATGCGGCGCACCTCGGCGTCGACCTTCTGCATGGTCTGCTCGCTCATGGTTGTGGTCTTGGTAACCGACCGACCCAGGAACACTTCACCTTCGTTTTCCGCGTAAACCATGGGTCCCAAGGCATCTGTCATGCCATAACGCGTCACCATGTCACGCGCAATGTGGGTGGCACGCTCAAAGTCGTTGCTGGCACCCGTGGTCATCTGCTTCATGAACACTTCTTCAGCAATACGGCCACCAAACAGCATGCTGATTTGGTTCAGCATGTATTCACTGTCATAGCTATAACGATCCTGGGATGGCAGACTCATCGTTACGCCGAGCGCACGGCCACGGGGAATAATGGTGACCTTGTGCACGGGATCGCACTTGGGTAGCATTTTGCCAATCAGTGCATGACCAGACTCGTGGTAGGCCGTATTGCGGCGCTCACCTTCCGGCATCACCATGCTCTTGCGTTCAGGCCCCATCAGGATTTTGTCCTTGGCCTTTTCAAAATCCTGCATGTCTACCAGCCGCGCGTTGCGACGCGCCGCCATCAGTGCGGCTTCATTGCACAGATTAGCCAAGTCAGCGCCACTCATGCCAGGTGTTCCGCGTGCGATAACGCTGGGGCTAACGTCCTGTCCCAACGGAACTTTGCGCATGTGGACGTTCAGAATTTGCTCGCGGCCACGAATATCGGGCAGGGTGACATAGACCTGACGGTCAAAGCGACCCGGACGCAAAAGTGCGGAATCCAGAATATCCGGACGGTTGGTGGCAGCCACCACAATCACACCCACGTTGGTCTCAAAACCATCCATCTCCACCAGCATCTGATTCAGGGTTTGTTCGCGTTCGTCATTGCCGCCACCCAGGCCAGCACCACGTTGGCGACCAACCGCATCAATTTCATCGATGAAGATGATGCACGGTGCGTTCTTTTTGGCGTTGTCAAACATATCGCGGACACGGGAAGCGCCCACGCCTACAAACATTTCCACAAAGTCAGAACCGGAGATACTGAAAAATGGAACCTTGGCCTCGCCCGCAATGGATTTAGCCAATAGGGTCTTGCCCGTTCCAGGTGGCCCCACCAGCAACAGGCCACGGGGAATTCGGCCACCTAGTTTTTGGAATTTGGCCGGGTCTTTCAGAAAGTCCACAACTTCCTTGACTTCTTCCTTGGCCTCATCGCAACCGGCCACATCTGCAAAAGTCACGGTGTTGGTCGCCTCATCCAGCAGGCGAGCTTTGCTTTTTCCGAAACTGAAAGCCCCGCCTTTACCGCCACCCTGCATCTGGCGCATGAAGTAGACCCAGACACCGATCAACAGCAGCATGGGCCCCCAACTGACGAGCAGGGTCATCAACAGAGAACCTTCTTCGCGCGCCTTGACGTCAAATTTGACGCCGTTGTTGATCAGGTCACCAACCAGACCACGATCCAGATAGGTGGCGGTGGTCTTGACGCGGCGATCATCGGTGGTCACGGCAATGATCTCGGTGCCGCCCTGGCCCTCCTGAATCACTGCGCTCTTGATGTGCTTATTGCGAACTTCTTCCAAAAAGTCGGAATAACCCAGCGTGCCTGCGCCAACAGACCCGCGCGTGTCAAATTGTTTGAAAACGGTGAACAGCACCAGTGCGATCACCAACCAAACTGCAATTTTCGAAAACCACTGATTATTCAAACGAAGCTCCAAAAAGGACGCAAAAGAATGTAGGCAAAGGCCTGCAGCGCCTACTTGGTATCCATTTTAGGCGTTTCAAGTCAACCAGCACGGTATTTTCGAGCTTCCGGCCACATAAACTGCAGGGAATTGATACACATCGTTGCCATTAATTCCTCAAACCCACGCCGATCAGAAAAGTTTCGGACGATCGGTCACGGGAAGCCTTGGGCTTAAAGGGTTTTACAGATGTAAATGCGCTCTTGAAACGTTGCACGACGTCGTTGTAACTGCCACCATGAAACACCTTGGCAACCAAAGCACCCTGCGGTTTCATATGGTTTTGTGCGAATTCAATCGCCAATTCAATCAGGTACTCGACCCGTGCCGCATCTGCCGAATGGATACCCGACAGATTGGGCGCCATGTCGGACACCACAACGTCGGCCTGCCGACCGCCCAAAGCGGTCTCCAGCAACGCCAACACATCACCTTCGCGGAAGTCACCCTGAATGAAGTTAACACCTTCAATAGGCTCCATGGGAAGCAGGTCCAACGCAATGATGGTGCCGTTCAGTTCTCCCACTGCGGCGCCGTCTGGCGACATGCGTCGGCGCAAATACTGGCTCCACGCACCCGGCGTTGAGCCCAGGTCCACCACCAGTTGCCCGGGTTTGATCAGATGCAGGGTCTCGTCAATTTCCTTCAGTTTGTACGCCGCGCGTGCGCGATAGCCCTCCCGTGCCGCCAGTTTGACGTAGGGGTCATTGATGTGGTCGTGCAACCAGGCCTTATTGACCTTTTTGCTATTTGTCTTGGTTTTCATAAACTTTCTGTTCGCAGGGGATAATACCCACATGCCCCAAATTCAACTCTCTCCAGCCCAGCGCAAGGCCCACCGCGCCGAGGCCCATCATCTTGATCCCGTCGTCATGGTGGGTGGCGATGGCCTTACTGTCAACGTCATCAAGGAAGTCGACGCTGCCCTCAACGCCCATGGCCTGATCAAAGTACGCGTGTTTTCAGACGACCGCGTTGCCCGTGAAACCATGTTCCAACAACTCAGCGGCGACCTGAGTGCGGCTCCCATCCAGCACATTGGAAAACTGCTGGTGCTCTGGCGTCCGATGCCAGAAAAGGCGGAGAAAGAACGCCCGGTTGATGAAGACAGGATGGCCGGACCGCGCGACTTCAAGGTCTTGAAATACAGCAAACGTGCTGGCCAGCGCCCTGAAGTCAAAACCCTGCGGGTACTGGGCAACCAGCGTCTAACCGCCGGTGGCAATGTGCGCCGCGCAAAACCCAAAAACAAGGTCAGCGTAAAGAAACGCAGCCAGACTTAAACATCCAGACGGGCTGGCAATGCTGAAGCAGCATTGGCCAGCTTTCCAAATACCAGCAACGCGCACACCCACTGCGCAAAATACATCACGCTGCCAAGACTGTGCCACAAGGCCAGATTGTCACGAGCGATGATATGTGGTGATACCCCATACTCCACCAGCAAAGCCAGCAACGCTCCGGCCAAGGCCAGCATCGTGCAAGACGGAATGGCATGGGCGCTGGGTGACAGCTTTTCCGACCGAAAGGTCATCAATAAAACCAACGCACAGACTGTCGAAATACCCGTCTGAGCGGTGAACAACTTGGCCGCCATGCCACCTGCGAGCGCTGGCGAGGGCAAATTCGCGAACAACATGGGAACCACGAAGAACCCCAGGGTCGTGAGGCTCATGGCCCAGGCTGCAGCCAACCAAAGCGGAAGGCTGCGCAACTTGGTCGAGTTGCCCATCAGATGTAATGCACCGCCACAATTTCGTAAGATTTCAGGCCACCGGGCGCCTGTACCACGGCTGTATCGCCCTCTTCCTTGCCAATCAACGCGCGTGCAATCGGTGAACTGATGTTGACCAGTCCAAGCTTTAGGTCGGCCTCGTCTTCGCCCACGATCTGGTACTTCACGCGCTCGCCCGTTTCTTCCTCTTCGAGCTCCACGGTAGAGCCAAAAACCACTCGGCCACCCGCATCCAGTTCAGAGGGGTCAATGATCTGGGCGGCAGACAACTTGCCGTCAATTTCCTGAATACGGCCTTCGACGAATCCTTGACGGTCTTTGGCGGCATCGTATTCTGCGTTTTCACTCAGGTCACCCTGAGCGCGCGCCTCGGAAATGGCGTTGATCACCCAGGGGCGATCCACCGTCTTGAGCTTGTGCAACTCGGCCTTGAGCTTTTCAGCGCCGCGTTTGGTTATTGGAATAGTAGCCATGGATAGTTCTAAAAATTGAAGGGCGAATGATACCGATTTAGGCAGTGAGTTGTGCGTGCATTTCCTGCACCGAGATCACGCTCAGGTTGTCCAGGTATTTCATGCCTTCCACAGCCGCCTCAGCGCCAGCAATCGTGGTGTAGGTGGTAACGCGGGCCAGCAACGCCGATGTGCGGATGTGGCGCGAATCCACAATCGCGTTGCGACGCTCTTCCACTGTGTTGATGACCAGTGCGATTTCCTCATTCTTGATCATGTCGACAATGTGTGGCCGACCTTCAGTGACCTTGTTGACCACTCCACAGGCAACTCCACCGGCGTTGATGGTGGACGCCGTGCCCTTGGTCGCCACCACTTCAAAGCCCATCGCAACCAGACCACGGGCCACTTCCACGGCACGCGGTTTGTCGCTTTGCTTGACCGAGATGAAGGCACGACCACTGCGTGGCAGTTTGGCACCGGCACCAATCTGGGACTTCACAAACGCTTCGCCAAAGGTCTTACCGACCCCCATGACTTCGCCGGTAGATTTCATTTCCGGCCCCAAAATAGTGTCTACGCCAGGGAACTTCACAAACGGGAACACGGCTTCCTTGACGCTGAAGTACGGCGGCGTCACTTCCTTGCCAATGCCCTGGCTCGCCAAGGTCTGACCGGCCATGCATCGCGCGGCCACCTTGGCCAACTGGATACCGGTCGCCTTGCTCACGAAAGGCACCGTGCGGCTGGCTCGCGGGTTCACTTCCAGCACAAAAATGATGTCCTTGCCGTCCACATTCTGGATGGCAAACTGCACATTCATCAGGCCCACCACATTCAGTGCGCCGGCCATCGCGGCGGACTGGCGCTTGATCTCATCGACCGTATCTTTCGACAACGAGTAGGGAGGTAGCGAGCAAGCCGAGTCACCACTGTGCACGCCGGCCTGCTCGATGTGCTCCATCACACCACCAATGAAGGTGGCACCTGTGGAGTCACGAATACAGTCCACATCGCATTCGATGGCGTCGTTCAAAAATCGGTCCAACAGCACGGGTGAGTCGTGGCTGACCTTGACGGCCTCACGCATGTAGCGCTCCAGATCGCGCTGCTCGTGCACGATTTCCATGGCGCGACCGCCCAGCACATAGCTCGGGCGCACCACCAGGGGATAACCCAACGCAGCTGCTTTTTCGAGCGCTTCTGGCTCGGTACGGGCCGTGGCGTTCGGTGGTTGGCGCAGTTTGAGTTCATGCAGTAACTTCTGAAAACGCTCCCGGTCTTCGGCCGCGTCAATCATGTCGGGCGAGGTTCCAATGATGGGCACGCCATTGGCTTCCAGATCCAGCGCCAGCTTCAAAGGTGTCTGACCGCCATACTGCACGATCACGCCAAAGGGCTTTTCCTTGTCGACGATTTCCAGCACATCCTCCAGCGTCAAAGGCTCGAAGTACAGGCGGTCGGAAGTGTCGTAGTCGGTTGATACGGTCTCCGGGTTGCAGTTGACCATGATGGTCTCGTAACCATCTTCGCGCATGGCCAGCGCAGCATGTACGCAGCAGTAATCAAACTCAATACCCTGACCAATGCGGTTCGGCCCACCGCCCAGCACCATGATCTTCTTCTTGTCGGTAGGTTGCGCCTCGCATTCCGCACCCTCGGCTTCGTAGGTGGAATACAGGTAGGCGGTGTTGCTGGCGAACTCGGCCGCACAGGTGTCCACACGCTTGTACACCGGGCGCACGCCCAGTGCGCGGCGTTTCTCGCGTACGGCC
>CAIQEX010000348.1 GCA_903870955.1 uncultured beta proteobacterium | reverse complement strand
GTGGGGAGTGCGCAGTTGCATCCCATGTTGCGCAGCGATCCGCGTGTCCTGTGTGTGGAGAAGGTGAACGCCCGTGCGCTCACGGCTGAGGATTTGATCCAGGCCTATGAGGACAGCATGGGCGAGGATGGCCCGTTTGAAGTCGACGACGAAAACGACGAAGACGATGAAGATCAAGAAGCTTCCGATACCTCGGAAGCGGTGCACGTCGCGTCTGAATTCGTGCCGGAGTTTGATCTGATCGTGGCCGATCTGTCCTTCATTTCCCAGACATTGGTCTTGCCAGCCGTCGTGCCACTGCTAAAAGCAGGTGGCACCTTGCTGACCTTGGTGAAGCCCCAGTTTGAACTGCAACCCGGCCAAGTTGGCAAGGGTGGCATTGTCAAAGAGCCGGAGTTTTACGTCGTCGTGGAGCAGCGTTTGCGAGAAGCATGCGCCGCTCTGGGGCTGACAGTTACCGCGTGGTTCGATTCGCCCATTGCAGGTGGCGATGGCAACCGCGAGTTTTTTATTTGCGCCACTAAACCGGCTGAATGAATGCCCGCGCAGCCACGCTGCGCGGTGTTGGTAGGAGAAATAAGCATGTCCACACGCAAGCGTGTCCCCCTGAGCCTGGAATTTTTCCCGGCCAAAAATTCAGAAGTTGCCGTCAAGATGGCAGGCATTCGCAAAGACCTGTCGATACTCCAGCCTGAGTTTTGCTCAGTCACTTTTGGTGCCGGTGGCACCACGCAAGCCGGCACTTTCAGTACTCTGCGTGAAATGATTGCCGAAGGCACTTCGGCGGCCTCGCATTTGTCCTGCATTGGCGCAACACGGGATTCCGTGCGCGAGCAATTGGCCGAACTCAAGGCCATGGGCGTGAAGCGCATCGTCGCATTGCGCGGTGATTTGCCCAGCGGTTATGGTGTAGGCGGCGACTTCCGCCACGGCAGCGATCTGGTCAGCTTTATCCGCTCCGAGATGGGCGACTATTTCTCGATTGAAGTGGCGGCTTATCCGGAGGTACACCCCCAGGCCAAGTCGCCGGCGGCGGACCTGGAGGCATTCGCCATCAAAGCCCACGCAGGTGCCAATTCGGCCCTGACGCAGTACTTCTTCAATGCGGATGCCTACTTCCGATTCCGCGATGACGTACGCACCATGGGAGTGGATATCCCCATTGTTCCTGGCATCATGCCGATTACGAATTCGACGCAGTTGCTGCGTTTTTCCGACAGTTGCGGTGCTGAGATTCCGCGCTGGATACGACTTCGCTTGCAGAGTTTTGGCGAGGACACCGCGTCGATCAAGGCCTTTGGTATGGACGTGGTGACGGACCTATGTGAGCGCCTGCTCTCGGGCGGCGTACCGGCCCTGCACTTTTACACCATGAACCAGAGCGCCCCGGTGCTGGCGTTGTGCTCGTGTCTGGGGTTGACGCCGGTTGCCAAGGTTCCGGCTCTTGAATCTGTGTTTTAGTTTCTCTCCAATTTATTTACTCCCCCATCTTTTTACTCCCCCATCCCCCAGCCCCTTACCCCCCGTCGGGGCAAGGGGAGCTTTAAGTCGGACCGCCAATTTGACCTTTGCGCGCCGAATGCGGAATTTATGGCGAGGCGCTACCACCGATTGAGGTTGCGCGGGTTTCATGCGGATAGTTCCCAGCGCCGGAGACGCGAGATGGAAGATCAATCACCCCCAAAAAAATAAACCGTGCCCAGTGAGTGCGTAGCCGAAGCGAATAAACCAAATTGGCTGTCCGCTTTAAAGCTCCCCTTGCCCCGACGGGGGGTAAGGGGCTGGGGGATGGGGGAGTAAAAAAGATCGGAAAGTAAAAGCCAGCAAGTAAAGAAATCTACCCGCCAGATTCGAGCGTAAACGCCGCATGCTGGTCCTGACCAAGCGCTGCCACCAACTGTGGCATGGCGTCTTTTAAAAGCGCTTTCAGGGTGTGCGGTGGGTTAATCAGAAACATGCCGCTGGCCGGAAGTCCCGGGCGAATCACTTCACCTTCGGCATCCTGGATCAGTTTGCTGTTCTTCACTGTGAGCGAGACGCTGAGCCAGCTCTTGCCCGATTTGTTGGCCAGGGTCTTGAGTTTCTTTGGCACATCGTGCGCTTCCGGGCGTGGAATGATGGGGTACCACACGGCGTAGGTGCCGGTCGGGAAGCGCAGCATGGCGTCGGTAATCATGGCTTGCACGCGCGCATAGTCGTGCTTGACCTCGTAGCTCGGGTCACACAAAACCAGGGCCCGGCGCGACGGTGGCGGCAGAAACTTCTTCAGGCCTTCAAAGCCATCTTCGCGCAGGATTGCGACCTGGCGACCGGCTTCGAGTTGGGCAATATTGGCTGTCAGCGTCTTGGTATCGGTGGGGTGCAACTCAAACAGCTTGAGTTTGTCGCGCCCATGCAACAGGCTCTGAATGATGAAGGGTGAGCCTGGATAGACCGACCAGGTGCCGCCGTTGTTAAAGCCAGCCACCATCTCCACATAGTCCTGAATGGCGGGGGCAAAGGCTTCTTTGGGTTTGTTCGCAATCAGCTTGAGAAAGCCTTCTGCAGCCTCGGCGCTGGTCTTGGCATAGTCGCCATCCAGACGGTAAAGTCCGGCGCCGGCATGGCTGTCAAAGACATTCAGCGCGGTGTCTTTTTGCGTCATGTAGCGCAACACCGCCAGCAGAACTATGTGTTTCAAAACGTCGGCGTGGTTTCCGGCGTGGAAGGCGTGGCGGTAACTAAACATGGGGGTATGGTAACCGTTCGCTAGAAAAGTTCCCCAAAAGCTGATCAATTTTCATATAATGGAGGGCTTCGCAGCGCCTTAGTGGTTCCGCGGCGAAGATGCCAATGCGGTTTGCCAACGTCAAATTTGGTCAGGGCGCAGCGGCAAAACCCACCTAAGAGATTCCCCGCCCGCGGCGAAAGCCAAGAGTACAAGAAGGAACACCGACCGTGGAAAAGAACCCGCCAAACCAAATCCTTTAGGAATTTCTCATGTCAACTTTCAGCGCAAAACCCGCTGAGGTCGTGCACGAGTGGTTTGTGATTGACGCGACCGATAAGGTCCTCGGACGAGTAGCCAGCGAAGTTGCTCTCCGTTTGCGCGGCAAACACAAGGCCATTTACACGCCTCACGTCGATACCGGCGATTTCATCGTCATCATCAACGCATCCCAACTCCGTGTCACCGGTGCCAAGCCGATTGACAAGGTGTACTACCGTCACTCCGGTTACCCAGGCGGCATCACTGCCACCAACTTCCGTGACATGCAAGCCAAGCACCCCGGCCGCGCTTTGGAAAAAGCCGTCAAGGGCATGCTGCCCAAGGGTCCTTTGGGCTACGCCATGATCAAGAAGCTCAAGGTCTACGGTGGTGCAGAGCATCCCCATACCGCCCAGCAGCCCAAGGTTCTGGACATCCCCGGTATTTCTGCCAACGCAGTGAAGAGAGAGGCCGCCAAATGATCGGTGAATGGAACAATGGCACCGGCCGTCGCAAATCCAGCGTCGCCCGTGTGTTTCTGAAAAAAGGCTCTGGCCAAATCGTCGTCAATGGCAAACCCATTGAAAACTTTTTCGGTCGCGCTACCTCCATCATGATTTGCAAGCAGCCCCTGCTGCTCACCAATCACGCTGAAACATTTGACGTCATGGTCAATGTGGCAGGTGGTGGTGAGTCCGGCCAGGCTGGTGCAACCCGCCACGGCATTACCCGTGCCCTGATCGATTACGACGCCACCCTCAAGCCCATCTTGAGCCAGGCTGGCTTCGTGACCCGTGACGCCCGTGAAGTGGAACGTAAGAAGGTCGGTTTCCACGGCGCTCGCCGTCGCAAGCAGTTCTCCAAGCGTTAAGCACCTGCAAGCAATTGCAAAGAAGCCGTCGGAATGCAAGTTCCGGCGGCTTTTTTTGT
>CAIQEX010000347.1 GCA_903870955.1 uncultured beta proteobacterium | reverse complement strand
TGTGTATCTACTCCCTTGTGGTATTCAGGCGTTCTCAGACGAACGCCAAACCAACGCATGACCACCTCGCAAATTTCCCGCCACTCTTTAGGAGGCCGCATGATCTTGGAGGTAGCACGTTGAACATCTTGTCCGGGCACTTCTTCTAGCTCAGGACACACGCGATACAGCAGATTGCGAAGGACGCTCCCGGGTTGCGCCTTGCCGACCTGCTTGCGCAAGGGTCCATCATCTCGCCACTCTTCGGAAGGCTCCAGACCAGAAAACGGCGGCACATAGGCAATTCGTGGCAGTTGGGAACCTTGGTCAAACGCTCGAAATACCGCCCAGCCATCCGACGGAATCGCGTAAATTGCCTGTGGCGAGTGATACCGAAGTGCCACGCCAAAAGACGACCCTAAACCGTCTGCTCCGCTCCAATCCACAATGATTTCGATCAGGATGTATTCCTGCTTTTTACTACTGCTTTTGTTTGGTGAACGACGTATATCTCGGTTCTTCCAAAGCAGATTGAATTCGGGTACTGGCAATGCCGTGAAATTGGGAAGCACGACCTGAATACCCTTTTCACCACCGCGCGTTGACCGGTGAAACTCGTCTACGCAAAACTGCCAGATGGCCAACGCCTGAAGAACCGTACTCTTGCCACTGTTGTTTCGCCCAACCAGCAAATCGAACTGTGTGAACTTATATTCTTGTTCACCAACACTTTTGAAATTGCGAAGAGTTAATTTGGAAATCATTCATGCGCTCCATTTTGAATCGCTATTGTCGCCAACGCTGGTACCATGCTTGCGCCATCGCCAGACTTATTCACCGAATCCGCCCGCGCCTTCTCGTCCCGATAGGCCTCAATACTCAAATTGCGCAAGCGCGAGTCACGCCCCTCAAAGTTATGAACAAAGCCGACACTGGAGACAAAGGGTTCAATGATGTGAATCTTTTGCAGCGGAGTGACGATGAGCAGTTGCAAATTGAGCTTCTCGAACAGCTGCAAGCCGTATTGCGCTGACTCATCAGAGCCGCGACCAAAGGCCTCATCGATGACAACGAACCTGAAACTCTTGGAACGCGTTTCACCCCAGGCCAGGCCAAACTGGTAGGCCAGACTGGCCGCCAGAATGGTATAGGCCAGCTTTTCTTTTTGCCCGCCGGATTTGCCACCTGAATCAGAGTAGTGCTCGTGCTCACGCTTGTCCTCGCGCCAGCGCTCGCTTGCAGCAAACACAAACCAGTTGCGCACATCGGTCACCTTGGCAGTCCAGCGCCGGTCTTGCTCGGTTTGGCCCTCGCGGCCCCTCAGGCGCTCAATGATGTGGCTGACCTGCAAAAACTTGGTCTCGGAATACTGGCTGTCTTGCCCCGTGCTGCCCGCGTCCGATCCCAATGCACCATCCAAACAGGTACGCAGCTCGGTCTGAAAATCGCGCACTTCGGCATCGGTGCTGGTCTGCAACTCCAGCGTGATGAAGCGGCCAGGGTTGTAGTCGATCTGCGTGAGCGACAGGTTGATGCGCTCAATACGCTCATGGATGGTCGCGCGCTCCTTGCTAAGCTGCGAGCTGAAGTTGGCCACTTCGCGGATGGTGTTCTCGTTAAGTGAGCGTTTGAAGTCGGCCTCAAAGCGCGGCAAGTCGTCGGCTATCAGGCGCTGTAACAGGGAACGGTATTCACCGGCGGATTCCACCGAGACATCCAATTCCTGCGTCTCCACCGGAAATCGGTTACTGAACGAGCGCATGGCGTCGATGATTTTTTCCAGCACACGCCGTGCGCGACTCTCTTCCGCATCGATGGATTTTTGCAGCTGGTCACGCATTTCGCGCTCGCGGCTATCGCACGATTCGACGCTGAGCGCCTGGTTGTTTTGCAGCTCCAGTTGCAAAGCCTCCAAACGCTGAGCCAACTGCGCGAACCCTTCAGGCGTCTGCGCCATCAAGACCTCAGCCTCACGGTGCAGGCTCTGTGCATCCTCAATTTTTTGCTCCGTCTTTGAGCGTTTATCACGCTGCTCATTGAGTTGCTGCTCGGTCTTCTGCAACGCTTCTTCCAGCACGTTGAGCTGCTGCGTCAGCGTGGCCAATACATCAGAGGCAGCCTCCAGCGCGGCCCGCTCTTCTTTCAGGCGGGCGATTTCACGGGCGTTGGCGGGCCAGTCCAACTCGCTATAGTCCTGAAACTCAACCAGCTTGGCCAGGGCTTCCAGGCGCGTGCGAATGGCCGCTTGCTCTTGTTGCAGCGCCCCGATCTGTGCGCCAAGCTCCCCCAGTCGCGCCTCCACCACGCGCATCTTGCCCTCTAACACCGCTAGTTTTGCGGCATTGCTCCAGCCCAGCACGTAGCGGCTGCGGTCATCCAGACGGTGGCGATCATCTTTTTCATGGCGCTCACCGCCCGCCTTGATTTGCCCGGCGCGGGTGATGGCTTTGGGTTCGGCACGAAACTGCTCTTGCGTGGCGCAACAGGCATAGTCAAAACGGCGCGCCACTTCCCCTTCAAGCCATGTGTAAAAAGGCGAATCGGGCTTAATGGCGACCTTGCGTGCCAGCGACTGCACATGCAGATTGGCGTGTGATGAGGGCCTGTCCATGCGGCCCCCTTCGCGCACTCGAAAATACACCAAGCGCCCCTTGAGGTGCGTGTCGTCCACCCACTGCGCCACCTTGGCGTAGTGCGCATCAGGCACCAGCAACGAGACTGCAAAACTGTGCAGCACGCGCTCGGCCGCCCCCTCCCAGTCGCGTGCATCGTCATGCACTTGCAGCAGTTCACCGGCAAATGGCATGCTGTCCTCACGCAGAACCAGGGCTTGGCAAAGCGCCGTACGCAGGGCGATGTATTGCCCCTCAATATTGCTACGCCGCGCGCGCAGGCTCCTGACCTCGTCGTCCAACAGCTTGTGTTCCTTGCTCCCTTGGGCCAGTTCCACACCGCGCTCGGTTTGTTCGTTTTGCAAGGTCAGTTCACGCTCGGCATCGGCGACGCGGCGCTGGGCACAACCCTGCTGCTGGGTTTGCAACTCTTCGCGGTTGGCCACATGCAACAAACCCAGGCTGATGCGCAGCACATCGTAGCGGTCGGCGTTTCTTTTGCGTTTGTCTTGCTCAGTCTGCTGGCGCTTGATTTCGGCCTCGATCTGCGTGATGCGGTCGCCGCCACTCTGAGCTATGTTCAGACGCAAGGAGCGCTCTTTGGTCTGCTGCTCGCGCTTTTGCATCTCCAGGCGCTCCACCTTGGCCGACTCACTTGCCAGTTGGGTTTGCAAAGTTTCCAGCCGCTGCTCGAGCAGCGCGTGCTTGCGACCGGCAAACCAGGGCTTAAGCGCCTCACGGCACAGGCGCAACTCGGCCACGCGCGCTATCAGCGCGGCGTGCTTGTCGCAGTCCACTACCAGCGGTGTGAGCAAGTCAACCTGTTGCTTGGCACGCAACACAGCAGCGTGGGCACGGCTCAGGTCGTCAAAGTGCGCCAGCAACACGGCAATGCGCGGAGCCACGTCGAAGGGTTCGAGCATGTGGTGGCGCACAAAGTCGGTCAGGTTGCCAACCGACTTCATCGACACGGTTTGGTGAAACAGCTCGAGCGCCTGCTCGCCCATGTTGCCAAAGCGGCGACGAAAGTGCGCGCTGTACGGTGGGAAGCTGTCAAACAAGCTGACGCTGCTTTTGCGCAGCCGCGCACGCAGGGCGGGCATGGCGGTGCCAAAGTCTGAAAAGTCTGCGGCCAGCGACAACGCTTTATCTGCCACGGCGTAAAAACGCTCGGGTTGGCCAAAGCTGTCTTTCATCCAGAACACCTGCGCCAGCGTCACGGTCTGTTCAAACCCGGCATTGTGAAACACGCCCAAGATCACCGCGTAGTCGCTGGTGCCCCGCAGAGCCACCGGCTTGGCATTGCCACTCGACTCATTGCGCTCAGACTTGTAATGCCCCAGTACATAAGAGCGTAGCGAACGTTCCCGCGCATCGGCCCCGGCTGCCTTGTTGTAGGCAATGCGCTGGGCCGGCACCAGCAAGGTGGTGATGGCATCCACCAACGTCGATTTGCCTGAACCAATGTCACCCGTCAGCAGCCCGTTGCGGCCATCCAGCGCCAGCGACCACACGCGTTTGTCGAAGGTGCCCCAATTAAAAACCTCTAGGCGGGACAGGCGAAAGCCAGCGAGCATGCCTGCGTCGTGGCTACTGGCAAACAGGTCTACCGCAGCCGTTCTGTTATTCATCGTCCGGCTCCCCGGCATTTGGCGCGGCCAGGTGCGCTTGGTAGACCGCAAGGCGTTGGTCGAATTCGGCCAGCCACTGCGCATCTACAAAGGCCTTGAGAATGCGCCGCACCTCAAACACCGGCTCTTGCGCGGTGCGCACCGTTGCGCCGTCAGACTGGAGCTTGAGGCGACGCACAAAACCCAGCTCGATGACCTTGTTGAGCTGGCTGTCAATCTGGTCTATCAGGCGCGACTCGTTGGAGCCTGCGGGCAAGAACACACGTACCAGTTCCACCACTGCACTGCGGGTCAAGATCAAGCGGGTGTCGCCGCCACTGGCATCAAACTCGGCCAGCTTCTTGCGCAGCAGCGCCAACAGCAAACTCACCTGAAAACTCAAGGGTTGGCGGCGCACCAGACGCGGCAACTTGGGGGCACTGTCATCGGCCTGCGGCTGGGCGCGCACAAAGGCATAACCTTCGGCCTCGTCCACCACCACTTCCAAGGCCAACACGGCCACGTAGTCACGCACTCGCGCCTGCAGTTGCAACAATGCGGTCCACTGGGCACCATCGTCCTCGCGGTAGAGCACGCCCTTGAGCAAGGGGACAACCAGGCCGGTCAGGTCGGGCTGGT
The DNA here is from genome assembly GCA_903870955.1 of uncultured beta proteobacterium. GTDB lineage: Bacteria > Pseudomonadota > Gammaproteobacteria > Burkholderiales > Burkholderiaceae_C > Allorhodoferax. Next base: position 853 of record CAIQEX010000347.1, on the reverse strand, counting down.
GCGCGCCGGTGTTGGCGGAAAGCGCGTCGCCGGGGGCGTCATAGGTCACGGAAAATCTCTCGCATGTGCCCTCAACCCAGCAGCAATTTGACTGGCGGCTTCCAACCTCGGGCGTTGGCCCGGCGGGCAAACCGCTTATCGTCAAACGTGGCCAGGCTGGTGCAATGCCGGGCAGACGCGTGATGCAATGCATCGGCAAAGTCAAAACCATCGCCCAGCGCTACGGTAGCCAGCTCCACCGCCACGCGGTCTTCGACTTCAATATTGGGCATGGCCAAGAGATGCGTCAGTACGGTAAGCACGTCATCGGGCTGGCTCTTGTAATAGCCACGCAGAACCCACTCGAGCTCTAGCACCACCGTCTTGCTCGCGAACAGCGACTTACCACTTTCCAACAACCTTTTCGCCGCAGTGCTCTGCTTTTTTGAAGGGGCATCGCTGCTAGCCACATAGTAGCGGGCCAACACATTGGTATCGAGTGCGATCATGGGGCCACGGTCACCAAACCTGCCACATCCCAATCAGCAGGCACGCCTTTGCGACGGCTCTTGATCAAACCAAAGCCACTGTCCTGCGTCAATCTGTGTGCGCGTGCAGGTCGTAACGCAATGTGGTCTCCCGCGATCTCAAAGGTCACGGCCATTCCTTGTTTGAGCCCAAAATGCTGGCGCACATCCCGTGGAATGGTGACTTGTCCCTTGCTAGTTAACGTGGTTTGCATTGCAATGCTCCAAAAGTATTACTTGGTAATACTAGCATGATGACCCTATACCGATGCATCAATTCCGCACAAAAATCACGCGCGGCAAAGTGGCGCAGCGGGTGACCGCGGTGCCCGACGCTTCCACCACCA
>CAIQEX010000346.1 GCA_903870955.1 uncultured beta proteobacterium | reverse complement strand
GCTGCCGGCTGGCGCCCAGGCGTTGCAGGCAAACGAAGCGCTGTTGCGCGAGCAAATGGCCTTTCATATCGGCACCCTGGCCTACCTTTACGGGTACCCCATCGTAGACATGGCCCGCCTGATGCACAACGAGACCCACCGGGTGGAAGCCATGCAACGAATGTATGCACCGGTCAATGACTTCTATAGCTTCGACAGCCTTGTCACGCCCGAAAACGCAGGCAATCTGCGTGCACCCAACAATGACACGCTGTATTACGGCGGCTGGTTCGACCTGAGCCGCGAACCCGTGGTAGTTCACGCCCCAGACACCCATGGCCGTTACTACACGTTGGCCATCACTGATTTCTATTCGGAGGTCAGCCACGTTGGTCGTCGCACCACTGGCACCCAGGAAAAGTATTTCGCTCTGGTCGGACCGAACTGGCATGGCCAATTGCCACCCTATATGCAGGCAGTTCCCGTGCTCACCCCACAGGCTTGGATTCTGGGACGAATGTTAGTCCAGGGCGCGGCTGACGTCGGCGCGGCGCGCGACCTGGTGCGCGACTTTTGGGCCTCGCCCCTGTCGGCATTTGTGCCCGGTCAGCGGCCCCAACGCCAGTCACAGGAAGCCAGTGCAAAGCCAATTGACCCCATAGGCAAACTCGAATTCTTCGGCTTCTTGAATGCCTTCCTGCGCCTGCACCCGGGCGAACCGTCGGAAGCCGCACTAATGGGGCTGTTCGACCAGATCCAGATCGGGCCACAGAGTCAATGGAAGGAGTCGGCGCTGGACGCGCCCACCCGTCAAGGTCTGGAGCGTGCCATCGTCACAGCAGAAGCCTTGATAAAGGCCAGCACACAAAGCAGCCTGCGCGACGTGCGCAATGGTTGGGTCTTCCCGACCCAGCTTGGGCGCTTTGGTCAGGACTACGTGCTGCGCGCTTCAGTGGCCAAGGGCGGCTATGCCAACGCACCCGAAGAAACCATGTATATGGCCAAAATGTTTGATGCCTCAGGCCAGTTCCTGCAAGGCAGCAAGCAATACCACTTGCATCTGCGACCCGAGGAAATACCGCCAGCTGGCGCCTTCTGGTCGCTGATTGCCTACGACCTGGAGACTGCCAACCTGATCCCCAATCCCCTGCAACGCTACAGCCTGGGGGACCGTACCCCGGGCCTAAGCAAGAATGCGGACGGCTCACTCGATATCTGGATTCAACATTCTCAGCCGCCCGAAGGCAGCAACAATTGGCTACCTGTAGGGAGCAAGCCTTTTTATCTGGTGATTCGAATCTATGAGCCCGCGCCTTCGGTATTCACGGGCACCTATGTGCCCGGTGCACTACTTGAGAGAGGCACGCCATGAGACGCCTTTGCCACTTCCATTTAAATGCAGCATGGATGGGCCGCCTGCTGGCAATTGCCACCGTTTTGGCAGGACCCGCGATGGCACAGGTCACCAACCCGGTGGAGGCCGCGCGCCTGATGCAGGGCGACGCACCAACGGCGGCCTTTCAGGTGCATATCGATAACTGGCAGCAGTACCCGCAAAAGATCTGGTCATTCCAGCACAGTCGCGAGCTCTTTCCCACCCGGCGCCTGACACCGGTGGCACCGGCGCGGCGTCTCCCGCAGGCCTTGATGCCGCTGGAAGATCTGCAGGTCGGCAGCAGCGAAAAGCCGCAGACCTGGCCGCAAATGCTGGAGTCCACCCACACCGATGCGGTGCTGGTGCTGCAGCACGGCCGCATCGTGTACGAGCGCTACTTCAACGGCATGACACCTGCCACCCCGCACCTGCTGTTCTCTGCTACCAAGTCAATGGCCGGTTTGATGGCCGCAACTGCCATTGCAGAG
>CAIQEX010000345.1 GCA_903870955.1 uncultured beta proteobacterium | reverse complement strand
TCGAAGGCATTCGTGTGCAGGCTGTTGCAGTTGTCGTAGATCGCGATCAGCGCCTGCAGCGTGGTGCGGATGTCGTTGAACTGGATCTCCTGCGCATGCAGGCTGCGGCCTGAGGTCTGGATGTGGTACTTGAGCTTCTGGCTGCGCTCATTGGCGCCGTACTTGTCGCGCATGGCCACCGCCCAGATGCGGCGGGCCACGCGGCCGAGCACGGTGTACTCCGGGTCCATGCCGTTGCTGAAGAAGAAGCTCAGGTTGGGCGCGAAGTCGTCGATGTGCATGCCCCGCGCCAGGTAGGCTTCGACGAAGGTGAAGCCATTGCTCAGCGTGAAGGCCAGCTGGCTGATCGGGTTGGCCCCCGCTTCGGCGATGTGATAACCGCTGATGCTCACCGAGTAGAAGTTGCGCACGTCGTTGTGCACGAAGAACTGGGCGATGTCGCCCATGACCTTGAGGCTGAACTCGGTCGAGAAGATGCAGGTGTTCTGGCCCTGGTCTTCCTTCAGGATGTCGGCCTGCACCGTGCCGCGCACATTGGCGAGCACCCATTCCTTGATCTTGGCTATCTCGGTGTCGGTGGGTTCGCGGCCATTGTCGACCTTGAACTTGTCAATGTTCTGGTCGATGGCGGTGTTCATGAACATCGCCAGAATGCTGGGCGCCGGGCCATTGATGGTCATGCTGACGCTGGTGGCCGGGTTGCACAAATCGAAACCGCTGTAGAGCACTTTCAAGTCGTCAATCGTGGCAATACTCACACCGGAGTTGCCGACCTTGCCGTAGATGTCAGGGCGACGATCCGGGTCGTGGCCGTAGAGCGTGACCGAGTCAAAGGCCGTGGAGAGGCGCTTGGCCGCCATGCCCGAGCTGAGCAGCTTGAAACGCTTGTTGGTGCGGAAGGCATCGCCCTCGCCTGCAAACATGCGTGTGGGGTCCTCGCCCTCGCGCTTGAAGGCAAAGGTGCCGGCGGTGTAGGGGTAGCTGCCAGGCACGTTGTCGAGCATCAGCCACTTCAGAATTTCGCCATGGTCTTCGTACTGCGGCAGGGCCACCTTGCGGATGGTCGTGCCGGAGAGGGACTTGGTGGTCAGTGCGGTGCGGATTTCCTTGTCGCGGATCTTCACCACGTATTCATCACCGGCATAGGCCTTCTGCATTTCGGGCCACTGGGCCAACAGCTTGTGGGCTGCGGGGTCCTGATTGGCTTCGCGCTGCACGGCCAGGTCAATGGCAGCCTCAGAAGCTTTGGCTTTACCGGGCTTGCCGACTTCCAGCATTTGGGCGGCAGCACGCAGCTGTTGAATCTCGCGCGCCAGCTTGGCCTGGGCCCGGGCACGGGCCTTGTAGCCGCGCACCGTGTCGCTGATTTCGGCCAGATAGCGGGTCCGCGCAGCGGGCACCACCGGCATCTGGTTGGAGCTAAAGCGCACCGCCACCTTGGGCAGCAGGCCTTCGGGCTGGGTCTTCAAACCCAGCGCTTGCAGGCGCACCAGCAGCGACTGGTACAGGGCGGTGACGCCGTCGTCATTGAAGCGCGCGGCCATGGTGCCGAAAACCGGCATTTGCTCGGTGGGCGTGGTCCAGGCTTCCTTGTTGCGCTGCACCTGCTTGGCCACGTCGCGCAGGGCGTCGCTGGCCCCCTTGCGGTCGAACTTGTTGATGGCGACGAACTCGGCGAAGTCCAGCATGTCGATTTTTTCCAGCTGGCTGGCTGCGCCAAACTCAGGCGTCATCACGTACAGGGGCACGTCCACCAGCGGCACGATGGCCGCATCGCCCTGGCCAATGCCCGAGGTTTCGACCACGATCAAATCAAAGTCGGCGGCCTTGCAGGCCAGAATCACATCGGGCAGTGCTGCAGAGATTTCGCTTCCAAATTCGCGGGTCGCCAGGGAACGCATAAACACGCGCGAACCCCCGTCGCCGGGCCGCCCCAAGACGGGGATGGCCCCCTCGGGGGGCAGCACAGCACGCGCAGCGGCAAGCGTGGGGGCAACTCTTTGCCACGGAGAGATGGCATTCATGCGAATACGGTCACCCAACAGTGCGCCTCCGCTCTTGCGGCGTGACGGGTCGATGGAGATGACGGCAATGCGCAGGCTGTCGTCCTGGTCCAGGCGCAGGCGGCGGATCAATTCATCCGTGAGCGACGATTTTCCCGCACCACCGGTGCCAGTAATACCAATCACAGGAATCTGGCGCGTGGCGGCCTGGGCCCGCACAGAGTCCATGAGCGTGGCGTCGGCACTGCCCGCTTCCACGGCGGTGAGCAATTGGGCCAGAGCGCGCCAACTGGCTTCAGAATGGCCTTGAATGGCGTCCAGAGCTTTGGGCGCGTAGGAACTGATGTCCTTGTCGCAGCGCATCACCATCTCGCCAATCATGCCTTGCAGGCCCATGCGCTGGCCGTCTTCCGGGCTGTAGATGCGCGACACGCCATAGGCATGCAATTCGCGGATTTCGGGGGGCACGATCACACCGCCACCACCGCCGAACACCTGGATATGTGCACCACCCCGGCTCTTCAGCAGATCAACCATGTACTTGAAGTACTCCACATGCCCGCCCTGATACGAGCTGATGGCAATGCCCTGCACGTCTTCCTGCAGAGCAGCCGTCACCACTTCTTCGACACTGCGGTTGTGGCCCAGGTGAATCACCTCGGTGCCCATGCCCTGCAGGATGCGGCGCATGATGTTGATGGCCGCGTCGTGGCCGTCAAACAGGCTGGCGGCCGTGACAAAACGCACCTTGTTGGTGGGGCGATAGTTGGCCAGGGCCTTGAATTCAGCGGATAAATCGGTCATGTGTCTTCCTCGGGTGTCGTCTATTGGGCGTCTATCACGCACTTGACGTTTACGTAAACGTCAACTGTAAACGATTCTTGCCAACACTGCCTTACGGCCTGTGGTCACACCCACGCGTTAACATCAAACAGCTTGTAACAATATTCATCGGTAGGGGAGGAACATGCGTCACATTGCCGCGCTATTTTTGATCAGCCTGTTGGCTGCCTGCGCCGGACCGAAATACACCGTCGACGATGGCCGCAAGGTCAACGAGGTGCTTTTAGCCAACATTCGCAACTATGGTGCCGGTGAAAAAGTGCTTCGCCCGGCCATCGAGCGCGCCTCCAAGCTTAAAGATCCAGATTGCTCCACGCAGTGGGAATTGCCGTTTTCCGTCGAATCCAGCGACAAGCTCGCTCCCGATGACCGCGTGGCCTGGGTACGCGCCTTGGGCGTGGATGAACGTTTGACGGTCGTGGGCGCCGCCAGCAGCAGCCCGCTCAAGATCGGCGACAAAATCCAGGAAATCGACGGCTATGCGCGTGAGAGCGCCGAAAAAATGATGCTGGAATTGGCCGACAAACGCGACAGCGGCAAGCCCTTTCCCATCAAGTTGCACAGCGGCGCCACCGTCAGGGTCGCTCCCTTCCATATCTGCCGGGGCTACGCCCGCCTAGCCCCTCCAGCCACACCATTGGCCCAGGATTACCACTGGCTGCTCACCGTGCATCCGCTGGAAGTTACCCGCGCCGAGCTGACCCCGGATGAAGCCCTGTGGGTCGTTCTGTGGGGTGAAGGTGTGTCGGAAGAAGGCGGCGCCCGCATGAAGACCTATGCCTATGGCAGCAAGGTGGTCGGCACGCTCTACAACCTTTTCACTATCGCCTCCGGCATCCAGGGCGCTGCCGCAGCGGCCAATGCCGCGGTCCAGGCGGCCCAGTCCGCCGCCAACAGTGTGGCCACCGAGGTGCTCAAACGCCAGTTGCTTGACCAGGCCACCTCAGCCGCCACCAGCCGCATACGTGAAGAAGCCACAAGCGTGGTGAAAAAGTTGACCCAGGCCCAGGTCGCCAACGCCATGCAGCAAGCCGCTGCCAATCGCGGTTCACTTTCAGGTGTGGCCTGGGTGGCCTCCACCGTCTTTGAAAAGGCCGACGCTTGGGCCTACGCGCGCATGGAAAAACTCCGTGCCGATCCTCTCGCCGGTTTCACGCTGCATCAGAAGCTCATCGAAAAAGGGCTGACGGCCAATTCCATGGTGCTGGACCCGGATCGCATGGGTGCACTCAACAAACTGGCCGAGTCACGCGGGCAAGGGGACGAGGTGGTGGCTATTTTGCAAGGCCTGAAACCTGAGGACATGCAGGTTGCTATGGCAGAAATGCCACTGGCCTCGGCCCCGGGCGCGTTTTCGTATGACGCGGAGGACGACCCGTCCAAGCAGTTGCAGCCTTTTGCGCGCGGCCTTGTTGACGGCATGCTGAATATGCCCACGGAATCCAAATGATGGCTCGCGCAAAACTTCCAATCGCTTCTTTCCGCTCAGGTCTGGTGGCACTTTGCCTGTTGGCAGGCTGCAGTGCTATGGCGCAATCGGAGGCCACTCCTTTACCGGCAGAAGGCGCAACATCCCAGCCCGAAACTGCGCAGCCGCCGAACACACCGCCGATCACCGCGCAGCCCGACACCCTGTTGCCCGCAGAGCAGCCTGCCGCAGAGGCGGCTGAAGGAACGCCAGAGCCTTCGGCAACTGCAGCGCCGGCCCCCATCCCGGAACCTCCACCTGAAACTTGCCGCAGCGTGACCGACAAGGCCATGGCAGCGGACCTCAAAGCCCTGACCGCGCAGACGCAGAAGCAGGAAGTCAGCGTGCTGGTACAACTGCATGGCGTGTCCGCTGGCTTCTGGACCAAGGCCGTGGAACTCTGCGACGGGCGCGCCAAAGAACGTGCGCAGCGCAATCTGGTGGAGAGCCAAAAGGCCAACGCACTCCTCAGCGAGCAATTGGGTAACGGCCCAGAGTGCGGCGCCGCGCACAAGGATGCTGGCACGCTGCAGGATATGGCACGGGTGGCACTTGCAGAGCGGCGCTGGGAGGACGCTGCCACCCTGTTTCACAAATCGGAAGACATGTGGGACCTGGCCACCGAACGCTGCAGTGGCGCACAAAAGGAGCTGGCCGGCAAACGCCAGGAACAGGCCGAGATTGACGGCTTCAATGCCGAGTTTTGTGCCCCTTTGTTTGATCGCGCGCGGGAACAAACGCAGAAGCTTCGGGCCAGTTCAGCCGGTATGAGCCGGGAGGAAAAACAGGAAGGCCTGATGGTCGCCGAAACCCTGTGGCGCGAAGCCCTGTCGCAATGCAAGGGAACTGCCGCGCAGGACTCCGCGCGCAACAACGCCCAGGCACTCGCACGAGAACGGGGAACGCCCTGGGTGGCACGCAATCCGGCCCCCATACCCCAGGCAACCCAGGCACCCAAAGTGGCTGCGCCCGCTACAAAACCCGCTCCGGTTGCGGTAAAACCGGTGGAACCTGTGCCACCCGCCAAGACCCCTGCTGTGGTCATCGCAGCACCACCACAACCACTACCACTACAACCGCCACCCGCGCCAGCAGCGCCATTGCCCACGGCCAGCGTGACCAGCGGATTGGTTGCGAAAACACCGGATGCAGTCAGCACCCAGGTGTCAAAAATAGCCCTGGCACCACAGGCTGTCACGCCGGCAAAAAGCGCCCCGGCGCCAGCCCCCCTGGCAGCCGCGCCCATTGCAACGACAGCACCTGCTGCACAGGCAACCGGTGCCGCCACGGTCGCCGGTGCACCTGCTGTGGAGCCTGCCAAGCCCCAACCGCAACCGGAGGAATTCGCCGTCGACGACATGCACTTCAAGGGCCAGTTTGTGCGGGATGCCGACGGCAATACGTTCAGTGGCAAGGGCAAGCTCCGATGGGCCAATGGCGATGTCTTTGAAGGCACGCTGAAAATGGGCAAACGCGAGGGGCGTGGGCTCTTCATCTGGGCCAACGGCCAGCGCTACCAGGGTGACTGGATCAACGATGTGTCGACGGGCCAAGCCACGGTCGATTTCATCAACGGCGACCACTATGAAGGCGCGGTCGAAAAGGCAACACCCAAGGGCCTAGGCAGCATGCGCTATGCCTCTGGCGATACCTATCAAGGCCACTTTCATGCCGGTGAACCCCACGGGTCTGGTACCTACCTCTGGAAGAATGGGCAACGATTTGAAGGCGATTGGAAGAATGGCAAAGCCAACGGCCAAGGCAAGTTGCACTTTGCCAATGGCGACAGCTATGAGGGCGTGGTCCGGGACGGCAAGCCCGACCAGTTCGGTCAATTTACCTGGGCCAGCGGTGAGAAGTACTCAGGGCAATGGAAGGCCGGTCTCAAAGAGGGCCAGGGCACATTTTCCTGGACCACCGGAGACCGCTGGGAAGGGGTCTATGAGAACGACCAGCAAACCAGCAACGGCACCCTGATCCGCAAAACCCCGTGACCCGTTGCCGCTAAAAGTGCGGGTGATTGATCTCATCCGTTGGCAACGACAGCAGGATAGTCAGCCCTCCCGCGATCGCGATAACCAGCCAGAACACAAAGAAGCTGATTGTGTAAATAGTTTGCCGTGACATTTCGAAGGGTTGGCCGAACCAATTCATATCCTGGGGGTCTACCACGGCAAACACCAGCAACTCCATCACGCCGGCCATCAAAAACGAGGGCCACGCCACCCACATCATTTTGTATTTCATGGTGTTGTCTCCTTATCTTTCTTGGTACCTAGCGCGGCACGATGAAAACAGCCTTCTCGACGACCTGCTTACCCAGTGCCGGCGCGTCAATCTTAAAGTGAATCGTGTGCGAACCCGCGGGCGCGCCGTCGTAGGGCAACTGCAAGTTCACAGGGACCCAACGGGATTGGGTGGATTCGATGGTGACGTCCTCTTCGCTCGCCACTTTCAAGTCCGGCAGGCCTTCCACGGATATGTGGAATTTCTGGCTAGTCTCCGTGGCGTTCATCACCTGGATGCGGAATACGTTTTCAATTTTTCCGCCGTCGGCAATACGGGCCAGAGAGCCCCGATCACGCACCACATCCACCTTGAAAGGGATACGAAACGCCAGACTGATACCCATGGCAAGCAGTATCGCGCCCAGAATGCCGCTGTAAATCAACACGCGTGGCCGGAAGACATGTTTGACCGTCTCGGCCTTGGTCCACTTTTGCTCCAGCGCATGTTCAGTGGTGTATTTCACCAAGCCGCGCGCATAGCCCAATTTATCCATGACTTCATCGCAAACATCGGCACAGGCACCGCAACCTATGCATTCATACTGCAGGCCATTGCGGATATCGATACCGGTGGGACAAACCTGCACGCACAGGCTGCAGTCGATGCAAGAGCCCAGATTCAGCTTGGCTGGATCAGCCTTCTTGCTGCGCGCACCCCGCGGTTCGCCACGCTCCGTGTCGTAGGTGACGATGAGTGTGTCCTTGTCGAACATGGCGCTTTGGAAACGCGCATAGGGACACATGTATTTGCACACCTGCTCACGCATGAAGCCGGCGTTGCCCCAGGTCGCAAAGGCATAAAAGAAGGTCCAGAAAATTTCCCAGGAACCGAGGTCCCAATGGGCAAATTCAGTGGCCAGGGTATGGATAGGCGTGAAGTAGCCCACAAAGGTAAAGCCAGTCCACAGCGCCAGCGTGATCCACAGAAACTGCTTGGCCGCCTTACGGGCAAACCGCTCCATGGTCCAAGGTGCTGCATCACGCCGCATGCGCATCGACCGGTCCCCTTCAACCAGCTTTTCCAGCCAGAGGAAAATTTCGGTATAGACCGTCTGCGGGCAGGCGTAACCACACCATAAGCGCCCAGCCACGGCTGTAAACAGAAATAGCGCATACGCTGAAATCACCAGAATGCCGGTGAGGTAAATAAAGTCCTGGGGGTATAGCACCAGGTTGAAGATGTAAAAGCGCCGTGCGCCCAAGTCAAACAACACCGCTTGACGTTGTCCCCACTCCAGCCAGGGCAGTCCATAAAAAATGATCTGTGTCAAAAAAACCACGACCCAACGCCAGCGCGAAAACACGCCACTCACACTGCGTGGGTAAATTTTCTTGTGCGCCTGGTAGAGCGACACCAGTTCAGGCTCGGCACCCGGTGGCGGCTCAATCGGCTCGTTCGAGACCCTGAGAGGAATGACTTTTTTAACGTGAGGTTTGGAATCGGACACTTGGGGCTTCTAACTTAAAGCTGGTTAACACAATAATACCCATACCCGTATATTGTTGAATGATTTAAATCAATCGTATAGGTAGTAAAGAAAAAAAGTTGCATACCCATACCCGTATACAAAATACTACAAGGGGTATAAAATTGTCGTATGCGAACATTTCTTTCCACTCCATTGTGCCCCGGCTTGGTGAAACACGCGGCTGGTCTATTCCTTTTTGTTGCCAACGCGGGGCTAGTCTGGGCGCAGAGCCCGGCAGTGCCGACTGCCACGGTGCAAACCAGCGCGGCAGCCAGTGGCTACGTGCTGGACGGCGTGATTCAAGCCGTGAAGCAAAGCACCATTGCGGCACAAACCACAGGGCGCATTGCTACGTTTACGGTCAAGGCGGGTGACAGGGTTCGTGCGGGTCAGGTATTGGCCACGATTGATGACCGTGAAGCGCAGGTGGGTAGCCAGCGCGCCCAGGCCCAGGTCAACCAGGCCGATGCCGAATTACGCAACGCGCAGGCCCAAATGGAGCGCACCCGCAACCTGCAAGCGCAGGGCTTTGTCAGCAAGGCAGCGCTCGACACAGCCGATGCCCAATACCAAAGTGCCAAAGCACAGCGCGAACAGGCGACAGCCAGTACCCGCCAGTCGGCACTGGCCCAAGGCTACACCCGTGTGACGGCACCGCTGGACGGCTGGGTCCTGCAAACCTATGCGCAGGCCGGCGATCTGGCGGTACCTGGCAGCCCGTTGTTGGTGGTGTACGCGCCACAGCCTCTGCGCGCCGTGGTGCAAGTTCCCGCTTCGCGCACCCTGGCCGTACGCCAGTCAAAACAAACCACGGTATTGGTGGACGGCGATGCAGGCAATGCGCAAAGCATCGTCCCACTAAACCGCCAGGAAGTACCCTCCAGCGACCCTGTTTCACAAACTACGGAATGGCGTATGGACTTGCCCGCAAAGGAAGCCATGAATATGCTCCCTGGCCAACAGGTGCGAGTGAATTTTGCAGTCGAAGGCGCTGCCACCCATTCCAGTTTGGTGGTACCTACAGCTGCGGTAGTTCACCGAGGCGAACTCCGTGCGGTGTATGTGGTGAGCGGAAAAGGATTTGCCCTGCGCGCCGTGCGACTGGGCCGCGACCTGGGTGCACAGGGCATAGAAGTGTTGTCTGGTCTGCGCGCGGGAGATGTGGTCGCTACGGACCCGCTACGTGCCGCCCAGTCCGATGCAGCACCTGCCGCCAAGTAAGCCAACATGACGCATCCCAACACCCTCGGTATTTCTGGCCGCATTGCTGCGGCGTTCCAGAGCAATGCACTGACGCCCTTATTGGCGTTGGTGGCGCTTCTGCTGGGCCTGTTTGCAGTCTTGGTCACACCGCGCGAGGAAGAACCGCAAATCAACGTGACGATGGCCAACGTGCTGATCCCATTTCCTGGGGCCAGCAGTACCGACGTACAAAACATGGTCGCTAAACCTGCCGAGCAGGTTTTGGGGCAAATTGCCGGCATCGAGCACACCTACTCCGTCGCGCGCCCTGGCATGGCGGTGCTGACAGTGCAATTCAAGGTGGGCGTGGCGCACTCCGAAGCGCTAGTCCGTTTGTTTGACGTGCTCAACGCTAACCAGGACTGGTTGCCACGCAACTTGGGCACACTCACCCCCATCGTCAAACCCAAAGGCATCGACGACGTGCCAGTCGTGGCGCTCACGCTGTGGGCCAAAGACGACACCTCCGCGCTTGAGCTTGAAACCGTGGCCCATTCGCTGGAGTCTGAGTTAAAGGCTGTCGCCGGCGTCCGCGAAGTGACGACCATTGGTGGCCCCGGTCATTCGGTACAAATCCAGGTGGACCCTGCACGCATGCGGGCCCGCGGCGTTGACATTCTGTCCCTGCAAAGAATGGTTACTTCCGCCAACTACGGCATGCCGGCTGGCTCCGTGGTGCAACCATCAGCAAAGGGCACAACGGGCGGCTCGCAAATGTTGACCGTGGACGCGGGCGAATTTCTGCGCAATGCCGACGACGTAGCCGATATGGTTGTGGGCGTTCACGACGGCAAGCCGGTATTCCTACGCGATGTGGCCGTGGTGAGCACCGGCTCGGTTCAGGTGCATGACTACGTGTGGTTCACTCCAGGCGCAGCTGCCGCCGTCGAGTCAGGCGACACGTCACCCGCCAAAGCAGGCCAGTCCTACCCGGCAGTGACCATACAGGTGACAAAGAAGCCTGGTGAAAACGCTGTGGATGTGTCCACTGCGGTGCGCGCCAAGATGGATGCGCTGCGCAATACCGTCATTCCCGCCAACATTGAGGCCACCGCCACCCGCGACTATGGCCAAACCGCTGCCGAGAAGGCCAACAAACTGATCCAGAAATTGGCGTTTGCTACCGGCTCGGTCATTTTGCTGGTCGGATTTGCACTGGGTCGACGCGAGGCGGTGATTGTGGGCGCCGCTGTGATCCTGACACTGACCGCCACGCTATTTGCGTCCTGGGCCTGGGGTTTCACGCTTAACCGCGTATCACTATTTGCATTGATATTCTCGATCGGCATCCTGGTCGACGACGCCATTGTGGTGGTCGAAAACATTCACCGCCACCAGCAACTTACGCCCGATGTCAAGCTGGCAAAAATCATCCCGCGCGCGGTCGATGAAGTGGGCGGCCCGACCATTCTGGCGACCCTAACCGTGATTGCAGCGCTGCTACCCATGGCCTTTGTGTCCGGTCTGATGGGCCCTTACATGAGCCCCATCCCCATTAACTCCAGCCTGGGGATGGCGATTTCACTGGCTATTGCATTCACCGTCACGCCCTGGTTGGCGCTGAAATTCATGCGCGAGCACGGGCCACATCAGACCCACTCAGCCACAAGACCTAGCCCCACGAACACCGCCAATGGCAACTCCAAAGTGGCGCGCATTTTCAACGCCATCCTGTCTCCCTTCCTGAACAGTGCACGCAAGCGCTGGTTGCTGCTGGCAGGCATTCTGGCGGCGCTGATGTTGTCGGTCAGTCTGGCCGCCGTACAGTGGGTGGTCCTGAAGATGCTGCCGTTTGACAACAAGAGCGAATTCCAGGTGGTCGTGGACATGCCCGCCGGGACGCCACTGGAAGAAACCGCCGCCACCTTGCAGGAATTGGGTGCGTTTTTGGCGACTCAAGCTGAAGTAACCAATCTGCAGGCCTACGCAGGCACCGCGTCGCCCATCACCTTCAATGGCCTGGTACGCCAATACTACTTGCGCGCCGATGCCGAGCAGGGTGACCTGCAAGTCAACCTGGTGGACAAGCACCACCGCAGCGACAAGAGCCATGTCATTGCACAGCGCCTGCGCCCGGAGTTGGAAAAAATCGGCTTGACCCACAATGCGCGCGTCAAGGTGGTGGAAGTGCCTCCAGGCCCACCCGTGATGTCGCCGTTGGTAGCTGAAATTTATGGCCCGGATGAATCTGGTCGACAGAAACTGGCCGCTGAAGTTGCCAAGTCGTTCTCCGCCACCCCGGACATCGTGGGCGTAGACACCAGCCTTCGTGAAGACGCACCTCGCGCCTTCCTGCGTGTACGCCGTCAACGGGCGGACACATTGGGCATACCGGTGGTGGCTATTGCACAAACGGTGTCGTCAGCATTGTCGGGTGCCGATGCAGCGTACCTGCACGATGGACTTTCCAAATACCCGGTGCCGGTGCGCATTCAGTTGCCATTGGAAAGCCAGGTCGGACTGGACGCCATTCTCGCTTTGCCGATGCGCGCGGCTAACGGACAACTTGTGCCTCTTTCGGAACTGGTGACCGTAGAGCGCGGCATCATCGACAAGCCGCTTTTCACCAAAGACCTCAAGGGCGTGAGTTATGTCTTTGGCGACATGGCCGGCAAGTTGGACTCGCCACTCTATGGCCTGTTCGCAATCCGATCGACCCAGCAAGACCAGTCCAACAAGGCGCAATCGCCAAACGGCGAATACTGGATCAAACAGCCCGCCGACACCTACCGCCAATACGCCTTGAAGTGGGATGGCGAGTCGCAAATCACCTACGAGACTTTCCGCGACATGGGTGCCGCCTACGGGGTCGGTCTGATCCTGATCTACCTGTTGGTGGTGGCGCAATTCAAGAGCTATCTGACACCGCTGGTGATCATGGCGCCGATTCCTTTGACCATCATCGGCGTCATGCCGGGCCATGCCCTTCTGGGCGCGCAGTACACCGCCACCAGCATGATCGGCATGATTGCCCTGGCCGGCATCATCGTGCGCAACTCCATCTTGCTGGTGGACTTTATTGAACTGCAGGTGTCGCAAGGCATGGACTTCAAGACGGCCGTGTTGCAGTCTGCCATCGTGCGGGCGCAGCCGATTGTGCTGACTGGCCTGGCCGCCATGATTGGCGCCTTCTTTATTCTGGACGACCCGATCTTCAACGGGCTGGCCATTTCCCTGATCTTCGGCATTCTGGTGTCCACCCTGCTCACGCTGGTGGTGATACCCGTCCTGTATTACGCGCTGTACCGGCGGCGTATGGAGTCGCGCAGAGACGCGGACCTTTCAGCAATCACCCCCACACCTTAAATAACCAGGAGACAAAACCATGGCCCATATCGTGATCGTCGGCGCAGGAATCGGTGGCTTGCCGGCCGCCTATGAACTGCGCGAGATGCTTCCCAAAGAACACAAGGTCACCGTCGTCAATTCGGTCGACTACTTTCAGTTCGTACCCAGCAATCCCTGGCTGGCTGTGGGCTGGCGCCAGCGCGAAGAAATCACGCTGCCCATTCGGCCCTATCTGGAGCGCAAGGGCATCGCCTTCATTGCGCAACCCGTCAATGCCATCAACGCCGAAGCCAACACCCTGACCCTGGGTGATGGCCAGACCGTGGCCTATGACTATCTGGTCATCACCACCGGCCCCAAACTATCTTTCAGCGAAGTACCGGGTGCAGGCCCCCTGTCCCATGGCGGTGGCGGCTTCACCCATTCCGTGTGCAGCGTGGACCACGCGCAAGCCTTCTGGGCCGACTACGAGAACTTCCTGAAAGACCCCGGCCCGGTGATCATCGGCGCCATGCCCGGTGCCAGCTGCTTTGGTCCGGCCTATGAGTTCGCCTTCATCCTGGACACCGACCTGCGCAAACGCAAACTGCGCAACAAAGTCCCCATCACCTACGTCTCCAGCGAGCCGTACATTGGCCACCTGGGTCTGGGCGGCGTGGGAGACAGCAAATCCATGCTGGAGTCCGAAATGCGCAACCGCGACATGAAGTGGATCACCAATGCCAAGACCACCAAGGTTGAAGAGGGCAAGATGTTTGTCACCCAACTCGATGACCTGGGTAACGTCTACAAGGAGCATGAGTTGCCGTTCAAGTTGTCCATGATGCTACCGGCCTTCAAGGGTGTCGACGCTGTGGCAGCGGTGCCAAACCTGTGCAACCCGCGCGGCTTTGTCATCATTGACGAGTTCCAGCGCAGCAAGGCCTACAAGAACATTTTCTCGGCCGGCGTCTGCGTCGCCATTCCACCGGTGGAGGTCACCCCGGTAGCCACCGGCACCCCCAAGACGGGCTACATGATCGAGAGCATGGTGGGCGCCATTGCCCACAATATCGTTGACGAACTGGCCGGTAAACCGGCCCACGCCAAGGGCACCTGGAACGCCATCTGCCTGGCCGACATGGGTGACACCGGAGCCGCTTTTGTGGCCCTGCCACAGATCCCACCGCGCAATGTGAACTGGTTCAAGAAGGGCAAATGGGTGCATCTGGCCAAGATTGCCTTTGAGAAGTACTTCATGCGCAAGATCAAAAAGGGCACCTCCGAGCCGGTCTATGAAAAGTACGTGCTCAAGGCGCTGGGCATTGTGCGCCTGGCCGATAAAATTCCCCATCCGCACACCAGTCACAATGCCTGAGTCTTGAGAGCTCAAAATTTTGAGTACTTCTGAGTTTGTAGGTGCAGCCAACCGGATTCGATACAGTGAACGCAGATCAACAAAAGCAATTTCTTCAGTCGACGGCTTGGCTGCGACCCATCACAAGGTGGGCCGCGGCCTTTTCCATGAAGACATCAGGATTCTTGCCCCCTGCGATAAGAAATCTCCCGCTCAATGGGGTGAAGCGCATTCTTGCTGGTTACCAAAAGCGCATGGATTCCAACTGCAAGTCTTGCTAAGTGTGGCGAACACTTAACCTCCAATCGCACGTTTGATCCACTGTTCAAGGCTGGCCGCAGATTGGGCACCTGAGGTGCGAGCGATCTCTTTGCCCGATTGAAAGATGGCGAGCGTGGGAATACTGCGAATGCCATATTGAGCGCCCAATGTTTGCTCATCATCGGTATTCACTTTGATAAAGCGCGCACGGGAGTCCAGGCGGGCACATACCTGGGTGAATGCTGGAGCCATTGCTTTGCATGGCCCGCACCAAGGTGCCCAAAAATCAACCACAACCGGCACATCGCTCCTGGAAATTTGGGCATTGAAAGCAGCCTGATTGACTGATGGTGGGGCAAGACCAAATAGGGGTTGGTGACATTTGCCGCAGTTGATTTCCTTGCCGTCACGCTGGACTGGAATGCGGTTAACGGCGTTGCACGACGCACACACCGCGTGAAGATGGTTTTGCATAGGGACTCCGACCTTGGACTCTGATTTGGCATACCCATTGGGGTATGCTTTACTCTTTGCGCATATGTGATCCGAAAACGCCAATTTCAAGACATCATTTTCAATATGACCCCTCCCGGCACCACACCACTTGCCGACCCCGCGCAAACCTTTAATGCTCGCAGCCCAATGCCAAGTGGTTCTTTGGTAGGGCAAGGGTCAGAAGATACATGAACGTGAACATAGGACCCTTTGCGTTTCAACTGACGTACCTTCTTGCGCTTGCATGCGCCTCTGTTGCCATCGCAGTGGGTTGGGTAGTCGGTAGAAAGAGCCAGATCGGCATTTCCGATGTCCTATACGACATGGTCTTGGTGGCAGTGCCGACAGGTCGGGCCGTGTTCGTGGCAATCTGGACGTCCGCCTATCAAGATGATCCGTGGTCAGTATTCGACATCCGCGACGGGGGCATTGACCCATGGTCAGCACTGACGGCTGCACTCTTGATGGCTGTATGGCGCGTCCGACAACGGCCAGTGCTTCTGAAGCCCTTGCTAATTGGTTTGTTGGCAGGCACAGGCGCATGGCACATTTTTTCAGTCATTGGATGGACTGGAACGCCGCCGCAGACGCTTCCCGCAATTAGCCTTATCGACATGGATAGCAAATCAAAACCTCTGGAAGTACCAGCGGATGGCCGGGCGATGGTAGTCAATATGTGGGCGACGTGGTGCCCACCATGTCAGCGGGAGATGCCCGCACTTTCGCGTGCCCAGGGTGTGCATCCAAATGTCAGCTTCGTGTTCGTGAACCAAGGGGAGTCGCTGGAGGTAGTCCGAAAATACATGCGTGCGAGTCCCTTCCATCTGGATCAAGTGCTGATTGATGTAGATAACTTGCTAGGCAAGGCTATGGATTCCAACGCACTTCCAATGACGCTTATCTATGGTGAAAACGGTCGCTTGCTGTATAGCCACCAGGGACTCATTTCCGAGACCGTACTTTCTATGCAATTGCAGCGGTGTTGCCAAACGCGTCATTGACCGGCCAAGCAGCGCATGGTCTTTGAGCGTTGTACGGGGTTGTGACAAGGAGGGAGAGATGCACGTGAATCTCGAACCGGCTCGCTATCGTCTCCATGGCGACAGCATCCACCTGAAGTGCGTGGTTGAGGTAGCCCTGAATTAGCTCCAGCGCTAGGCTATTGCCAGTTTCAGATTAATCGCCCAAGCGAGGCTACTGCGATAGTTGCCAAGCCAAGAGTCAAATTGATTCCAATTAGCTGGCGAATCCGACCCAAGGCCGCTCCTCCAGTGGGCCAGTCCTGAACCGCTACGGCGGACTTCAGCTTCTGGTATGGGGCGACAAAGACGTATACAAAGATGCCGCACATGATGAGCCCGAGCAGCAGCATGAGGTGCCAATGCAGCGGCGCATGCGACATGCCAACGAATCGCAAAGTTGCCAGGCCGCTACACAAAATTGCAACGACAGCCGCCCAAACCCATGGAAAAAATCGAGCGAATACTGACGACCATAGCGCAAGGCGTGCGGGAGGTTGCAACTGCGCTGCGGCAACCGGTCGCAGGCATACCCAAGCGAAAAACATGCCGCCAACCCAGAGCACAACGCCAGCCAAATGCAAGAATAAAAAGATCGGATGCATGAAGGAGTTATGTGGTTGTCAAAGTTATCGCAATGTAGCACTTACGCCATACGATAGCGAAGTTGGCAAGTAGCGCAAAATCTGCTGCAGATTGCCGCACCCCCGACGTCCCCTCGTATTTGAGTAGCGCTTAACTCTGCATTCCAATCAAATAGACAGAAGATTGGACGTGAAGAAGATATACCGAAGCCCGACCATTTTGCTTTTTTTAACTAAGTGTCGATCCTGAGAATTTTCGCAGCGAGTAGGAGGCACCGAAGTAGCGCCGCTTACTGCGCAACGAAAGATTGTGTCAGTAAGGTGTTGCCATCCACAACCACGGAAAAAGTCCAAGGCCCAGGAACCAGTTCATAGGGATGATCAAACCCATATCCTGAGCAGTCAGTCATGACACCATTGACAGGAACCAGGTGTCGAACAAAATCATGGTGTGTTGAGGCTGGTGCGCCCGGTGCAGAAAATGCGGGATGTTCGGCTACGACAACGACTTTTGGGTTTGCGCCTGCTGGATAACCACTGATCTTGTAGCAAAAACCGAAACTGGTTCCTGGATCAAGCGGAACGATCTGGGTTGATGTGAGCAGTTGAAATCCGTTTGATGAGCGCGATTGACCGGAAGGGGATGAAGGGTCGGCATATATTTTTTCTACGCCTCGGTTGTAGATTCCATATTCGGTGACTTGTGCAGTAAGCGATAAAGAAAATGGACTTGGCGTAGCCGCAACTGAGGGCTCAGTCGCTAGTAGCGTATCGATGGACGGTACTTTTTGGAAAACATCCTGAGGCTTACTAAAAGCCAACGCCAGATTTACGGCGTCCTGGAGTTGCTCACCCCAGGTGGCTATATTCTTGATGAATTGCTTCTTGGCGGCATCATTGATTATTTGATCGGGGCCCCAGTCAGCGTCTTTCGAGTTTGGAAAACCCAGTTTTTCCAACGCCAAAAGCAAACTGATATCGTACAAGCGAGTTGAAGACTGGCTATTGCGAATCTTGAACTCCATGGTGGGAACGGACTTGCCTTGTATATTGACAGTAAGGGGCTTGATGGAAAGACAGTTGTCGTTCGTTCCTGCGCCCTTATTCAGTTTAACCAAGGCCTGCACACTCGATGCGCATGGATCGCCACCAAAGTAGGTACGCGAATTGGTATCACCTCCACCGAGCGAAATGGTAATGAGCATTTCTGCAAAATATGCATTGCCCATAGGGCTGATCATTTGTATCTGAGAAATGCCAACGTCGGCATTATTTTTGGTCACCCTTGCCGCAGCAATCCGCCAGGGTCTTCCGCCCTGGAATATTGCGTAACCGCCCCCTGTCGCATCCGACTCCAGATATTCGAATTGCTGGTTTGTACGTACTTTGCCTGAGGGGTACAACTCTCCCGAACAACCGATGCTTGGCATCGCAGCCATAACAGCCAAAATGAAGCATCGCAAAAGCATATGGCGCAAGTTAGATAAGGCGGTTTTCATCTGAAAATCCTTTCCGGACAGCACATATTTACGCAGACTAGATTATTGCGTAACGGCATCGATAGCCATGAGGGTCAGTGCCGTCTCAAACTCAAAATTGCCAATGGCCGTTTCGATGGCCACCCCGTTGGGGTAGAGCGCCCTGAGTGCGGCAGCGTTTTCATCCCACAACTCACTGGCACCGGCATCGTCTTCCTGCAAGCAAAGTCTGATGCGGCCTGCAACCTCTTGCGCGGCAATCTTTTCGTCTTCCGTCAGGTCTTTCGGTCGGGTTGCAGTTAACACGTCAATAAGTCCAGGCGTGTCTTTCAGGTTGCGAACCAGTGGCACCAAGAGTGCCTCCACCCCATCCAGCGCCGTCTGAATGGCACGGCTGTGTTGCCCCCGGCGCAGGCTGCTTTCCAAGGTGTCGGCTGCATCTTGCAGGGTGCTGGCCCCGAGGTTGCCCGCCACACTTTTCAGCGTGTGGGCAAGGCGCTCTGCCGTATCCGTATCCAGAGCCAGCAGGGCTTCTTGTATGCGCTCAGCGGCGTCCTGCTGCGAGGCCACGAACTTGCGCAGCATCGACGCATAAAAGCCAGGGTTGTTGCTGGTGCGCAGCAAACCGAGGTCCACGTCCAACCCAGCAACGAGGCGCAGCGCTTGCAGAACTTCGGTACTGTTCAGTGCTTCGCTGGCGGTGGATTGGGGTCGTCGTTTCGCATTCTGGCCCAGGCCATCGCGCATGCGAACCCAGTGCAGCAAAGCCCGCCAAAGTTCCTCAGGCTTGATGGGTTTGGTGACAAAGTCATTCATGCCGGCAGCCATGCAGCGGTCACGGTCGGCTTTCATGGCGTTAGCGGTCATAGCCACAATCGGCAAGGTATCGGCACTGCGGTTTTCGCGAATCAGTCGTGTGGCAGTGACACCATCCATGACCGGCATTTGCATGTCCATCAACACAATATCGTAGGGTCGACCCACGGCGCTTCGTGCTTCCACGTTGTGCACGGCGATTTGGCCGTTCGCCGCGACATCCACTTCCATGCCCACGCCCTGCAGCAACTCGCAGGCGACTTGCTGGTTGATTTCATTGTCTTCTACCAAGAGGATACGGGCACCGCCAATGCTGTCGAGTTGGGCTTCCCAGGAATGGTGGTCAAGCTTGTGAATCTCCAGCCTGGGTCCGGTGCTGGCGTGGCCCAGGATTTGCATCATCGTATTCACCAGCAACGAGTTGCTTACCGGTTTGGCCAACACATGTTCTATGCCCAATTTTTCAGCGGCATGGACGAGTTCCTGGCGGCGGTGTGCCGTAATCATCATTACCAGCGGTGTCGTGTGGGGCTGCATGGCTTGTATTTCGCGAGCCGTCTGCAGACCATCCATGTCAGGCATGACCCAGTCCATCATGACAAATTCGAAGGGGGCCTCGGTCGAATCGGCTTGGCGTATGCACTCGATTGCGTCTTTGCCCGAGTTCACGTGCTGTACCGCAAAGCCCAGTTCCTGCAGCATCTCACACAGGATCAGCGCGGCGGACTCGTTGTCATCCACCACCAGGACGCGGCGTCCATGCAGGTCGATGCTGGGCGTGAAACCTATTTTTTCCAGCGATCCAATTTCTAGCTTGGCTGAGAACCAGAAGGTGGAGCCTTCGCCGGGCATGCTGGTTACGCCCACCTCGCCGTCCATCGCATGGGCCAGACTTTTGCTGACCGCCAAGCCCAGACCCGTGCCTCCATAATTGCGTGTCGTGGAGGTGTCGGCCTGCACAAAACTTTTGAATAGCCGACCGATCTGCTCTTCGCTCAAACCTATCCCTGTATCCGATACTGCGAAACGCAACTGTATTTCTGATTCGTGGATTGCGTCGATCGAGATGTCCAGGCGTATCTCACCCTGCAGGGTAAATTTGACCGCGTTATTGGCGTAGTTGATGAGGATCTGGCTAATGCGTAAGGGGTCGCCAATCAGTGACCTGGGAATCTTAGGGTCGACGCAACACAATAGTTCCAGACCTTTTTCCTCTGCATCTCTGGAAACCAGAGTCACTACGTTTTCGATAACTGCTTCCAGATCAAAGGGAATGGCTTCGATTTCCAATTTCCCGGATTCTATTTTTGAGAAGTCGAGTATGTCGTTGATGATGTTCAGCAGATGCTCGCCGCTTTGCTTGATCTTGCTGACATAGTCGCGAATGCGTGGGGGCATTTCGTTTTTCAGTGCCAAACCGGACAGACCAATAATGGCGTTCATCGGGGTACGAATTTCGTGACTCATGTTGGCAAGAAAGTCGGACTTGGCTTGTGTGGCGTCTTCCGCGGCTTCTTGGGCCAGTCGGGCTCTTTGCTCGGCAGTTTTCAGGTCGGTAATGTCCAGTACCCAACCGAGGACCGCTGTCTCACCTTCATAGTCGGTGAGCATGTAGGTGGCCAGATAGTCGCGCACTTCACCCGAGGCATTGAACATCTGCAACTCGATACCGCGCACGCTGCCTTCGGCAAATAGTTGCGTGCGAATGCGCGTGCGAATCAAGGGGTCTACATACAGCGCGGGGATGAAGCTACCTTTCACCACATTGAACATTTTGTTCATGGCCGGATTTGCCATGCGCGCAATGCCTTCAACGGACATTGCAATACCCAATGGGCTGGCGTCCAATATATTGCGCAGTTGGGCTTCTTGTTTTCGCAAGTCCTCCATGACTTTTTGCAGGTCCTGGGTCGCGGCGTCCACGCGTTGCTGGATCAGGACATTCTTTTTGCGCAAGCTGTCCACATAAAACGCAATGAGCAGACTGAGCAGTCCACCGATGGCCCACACGCTGCGCGTCAGGGACTTATCAAAACCGCCAGCATATTGCTCGGAAACCAGCCAATTGAAATGAAACTGGGCATGCGCCGTACGGAGTGCGTTTCTGCTTTCCAACGCGGCGACCACCGATTTTCCGGAACCATGCACAGACTGTGGCGATTGACTTCCATCGGGTTGAAGCTGTAAGTCCAGTTCCAGTTTGCCCACATTGCCACTGGCAAGCAGGGCGTCAATCGAGCGCTCAAGATCCAGCACGGCGGCAATTGCAACGTTTTCCCGACGGGAGGGTATCTGCACCAAATACACATGCTTCCTGACGGCACCGCTGCCAAAAGGTGCGGACATAAACCATTCGTTTCGGTGTTCTTTGGCCTTTTGAAGGATGTCCACCAAAGCTTGTGGGGCAGCTTGGCCTTCAGCTGGGTAGTCCGCATCGGGCTCGGGTTCGGTTGCGGCAAAGCGCGTGGTCCAGACACCGGCATGCAAGTCCAGGACCGCTTTGGCCGATATGAGTTCAAGCGTGCTGCGCGTGTTTTTGCTCTCGACGGCCTGGTTGAATGTTTGCTGATCCAGCATGGGCATGTTTTCCACCAACAAGACCAGACCGGACAGGGTATCCAGGCTTTCATCGATCCAGGATACCCATGTCGCCGCCTGCTGGCTTGTGTCACGCTGCGCTGTTTGTGCCCAGGCAAATTGGGCGCGTTGTTGTAGCAGGTCGCCCAGATAACCACTCAAGGCAATGCCGATCCACATTAAAACAATGGGCAAAAAACGTGGATATTTCAAGCGTATAAGCTTTGCTGACAGCATTAAATGAGGATAACCCATCAGTCCACATATTTTTCATCAATCTACGCATTGATTTACCTTTGCAGGCTGGACCTGAGTTTGACCAATGGGTCCCGGCGTGAGATTGCAATCCGGGCACAGGCGTCAATCATGCTAGCCAGCATGTCCGGCGGCAATGTGGCCAGAAACTGTGCGGGCAGCAGTTCTCCCTTTGCCATGGCTTGGGCACGAGACAAGGCGCCGGCACTGCCCGCTGCGCCCAGGCAGCGGTACATATAGGCCGTCAACGGGGAAATAGTCAGGTCGTTTCTGGAGTCTTCAGGCCGACCTTTTTCCAGAACGTGAAGAACTTGGGGGTCCAAGTCCTGCGGTTCCGGCCCGATCGGCAGGTAGTTTTCGATCCGTTCCGGTTTGCCCACGGCGCTCCGAATATCTCCAAGAAACATGGACACCGGGCAATTGCCACCCGTTTCAAGGGCCAGTGCTTCAATAATGGAAATGGAGGTTATCTTTAATTGCAAAAATGACAGCGCAAAGGAAATATTCAAAGCGGCAGCGCGTGTCAGCCGTTTAAATTTATCGGCTTGCGGGAAACCCGCATAGTGCGTGAACACCCGCTCAGGTTCAAGTCCATTTAGAAAAATTTGCATGCGGCTCAGTGCTTCACGGTAGTCGCGCAGGGTATAAACCCCGACCGCCGCCAACGGCGCGTTGGACTCTTCGATCAGCAACCAGGTGGCAGAGACAAATTTGGCTGGACTCGATTCTGCAAAGCCGCTGACGTCGCGGTTGGCAATGGCAATGGCATCGCACATCACGGCGTCTGTGTACGCGTCAAGTGCTGCGTCTTCGGACAAACCCAGGCAAAGGCGCGCCTGATGCCGGACGCGCGAAGCAAGCAGCCCGGCGCAATCCTGACCATCAGCCTGTGGGGCCCGAAAAGGCACCGTCGCTTCGATGCACGCCACGACTGCAATTAAATCAGCCTGCGCCAGATAAGGCTCCAGCAGGCGAACGGCCACTGCAGCACTCAGAAATTCATTCATACCCCGAAACAGCGGCAGCACCTGGCCAGCGCTGAAACCAAAAAGCTGAAAGCAAAGTTGCATGCCGCGGTCCTGGCCGCTCACTTTAAGCAACACCAGATCATCTTTTTGCTGGCTTACCAAGGGTGTCAAAAGATGCGTGACCCGCGCTGGAAAACCACCGTCCAGTTGGTAATAAACCAGGTCATGAAAAACCGCCGCCAACACCTGGCGTGGGTTCATGCCTTCACACATATACAGCGCATGCGCAGAACAGTGATAGCGCCGACGCGGGCTTTCCATGGCGCTATGGACCAGCACGGCCATCTTCTCTATTTCCGGCATTGGGACATTCACGCGCAACCCTTCAAACGCAGCATGCAGGTGCTGTATGAACTGGTTAATGTTCGCGACGGTCATGGCCCTCCAGCGCGTGGAAATCAGTGAATAGCGTTTCGCTGGGATGGTATCGTATGAATCCGTCTTGTGTCACAGCACTTTTGAAAGTTTGCCCATGGAATCAAGGTCCGGTTCGCGCTGGGCGCAGTGGCTGTTGCCGCTCTTGCCTGTCGTTCTGGGACTGGTGCTGCTGGTGATGGACAGCAGCGCGCAGCAGGCATTGCGCAACTATCAGTTTGATCAATTTCAGCGCTGGCATCCGCGCGCCTATGCAGACGTGCCCGTGCGCGTGGTGGATATTGACGAGGAGAGCCTGGCCCGCTTGGGCCAATGGCCATGGCCACGCACCTTGCTGGCCGAATTGCTCGACAAACTAGGCGCGGCGGGTGTGGCCTGCACGGCCTTTGACATGGTGTTTGCAGAGCCCGACCGAACCTCACCCCGCGTGTCTGCGGACCTCTGGAACTTGCAGGGTCGTGAGCGGTCGATCGTCTTGGCATTGCCTGACCACGACGTTGCCTTTGCCCACAGCCTGGCCCGCGCGGATGCGGTTCTTGGTTTTGCTGCAACGCGCAATGCTGCACAAATTGTCCCCGGCGACAGCGTGGGTCGCGTCGCGAATCCGCAGTTGCCCGAACAAAAGGCGCGCTTTGTTTATTCCGGCGAACCGCAAAACGGATGGTTGCCGCATTTTGACGGTGCCGTCAGTTCTTTGCCCTTGTTGGAACAAGCCGCCAAAGGCAATGGCGCCATGACTTTTGTACCGGATAGTGATGGCGTGGTGCGCCGCATTCCCTTGATTTTCCAGGTCGGAGAGACACCGGTTGCGACTCTGGTGGGGGAGGCTCTGCGTGTGGCACAAGGAGCCCGAAATGTAACCCTCAAAAGTGCCAACAGTGGCTTGGGTGCTGGCCATGCCAGCGGCCTGGCCGAGGTGCGCATCGGAGCGTTGACGTTGCCCACCACCGCCCAAGGTGAGATGTGGGTGCACTACAGCCAACCGGTGGCCGAGCGCCACATCCCCGCCTGGAAGGTTTTGGCTGGACAAGTGCCTGCATCGCAACTGGCGGGCCATATGGTTCTGATTGGAAGCTCCGCGCAGGGGCTGATGGATTTGCGTTTCAGCCCATTGGGCCTGATGCCGGGTGTGGATGCCCACGCGCAGGCCTTGGAGCAAGTGCTCAGCGGGCATTTTCTGGAGCGTCCGAGTTGGGCGCGCGGACTTGAATCTTTGCTTGTGGTGTCCTTCGGGCTGGTCGCCGCTGCACTGGCATTGCGTAGCCGCGCCATCCATGCTGCAGGGGCGAGTCTGGGCTTGTTGGTGGTGTTGGGTGGTGCCGCCTGGTGGGCATTTGTATCCCAGGGTCTGTTGCTCGATGCCATCACCCCAGGTATTTGCGTGTTGCTGAGCTATCTGGTTTGCAGCCTTTGGCGGCACCGCAGTAGCGAGCGCGAACAACGCTGGATTCGCCAGGCCTTTGCACGCTATGTTTCTCCGAACCGGGTGGCCTATTTGGTGGACCATCCGGATGGCATGGCCCTGGGCGGTCGGCGTCAGATCTGCAGCTTTGTGTTTACCGATCTGGCGGGCTTTACCCAGTTCATGGAGGGTATCGACCCGGCACAGGCCGTCAACCTGCTGAATGCTTATCTCGACCAGATGGTGGCCATTGCCTTTCGCCATGAAGGCACGCTGGACCGCATCGTGGGGGATGCCGTGGCCATCATGTTTTCCGCCCCGGTGCCGCAGGCTGATCACCGGGCCCGGGCATTGGCCTGTGCATTGGAGATGGACCGCTTTGCCAGTGCCTATGCGGCCAATTTACAGAAGCAGGGGAGTGCCTTTGGCCAGACCCGCATTGGCGTGCACTGCGGTGAGGTGATCGTGGGCAACTTTGGTGGCAGCACCATGTTCGACTACCGCGCATTGGGCGACCCAGTGAACACGGCCGCGCGCCTGGAGAGCGTCAACAAGCATCTGGGTACCCGCATGTGCATCTCTGAAGACATGCTGGTCGACACGCCTGACATGCGCGTGCGCCCGGTTGGACGTTTGGTGCTGAAGGGCAAAAGTCAGGCCTTGGCCGTCTATGAGCCACTGACCGAAGACGGCGTAGCGCGTGCGCCGCTGGATGCATATGTTGCGGCCTTTGCCGCCATGCAGCAGCACGACGCGCTGGCTTTGCGACTCTTTACCCAACTGGAACAGGCTTGGCCGGACGATCCCTTGGTGCAACTCCACGCCCGTCGCTTGCGCAGTGGCGAGTTGGGCGATCAGATCGTGATGGACGCGAAGTAGCCTAGCGGATCGTTATCTCGACCCGACGGTTGCGCGGCTCCGGCGTTTCGTCGGGCGTGGGGATTAGCAGATTGCGTTTGCCATGCGATTCCACGACGAGTGCCTCGACATGCAGGCCTTGGCTCCTGATCAGGTCGGCCACCGTTTGCGCGCGCTTGAGCGACAAGGTTTCGTTTAGTTCGGCTTTGCCAACTGTGTCTGAGTGGCCAATGATGGACATGTCCACGGTGGCCCGCTTTTCTGCATTGGCGATGATTTCGGGCAGTTGCAGTTGGGACTCGGGGGTCAACTGAGTGCCACCACTTTGAAAATACAACACAAAATGCTGTGGCAAGTGTGGCTGGGCGGCCATGGCCTCACCGAAATCGCGCTGCAGCACGGCCTCGTCTACCAGTGCGGGGGCGGTTGAGCCATCGAGCAATGCGCCGAAGTGGGATTGGTCAATCAGTTGTTCGCCCCGGGGACCGCGAACCAACACCTTACCGACACTGCCATCCGGACTGGGCAGCAAGGCGACATAGGACATGTTCTTGGCAGCAGGTGGTGGAGGCGGTGCAGCGCAACCGCAGAGGAGCGCAGCCAGCAGCGCAGCCGTCACGGTTTGAAAAGCACCTGCTTTCATGGCGCGCTTTCCTCAACCAGGGCGACAAACTGGGTACCACGCACACCAATCGTGCCGGTCGGCGTGGTCACCGTAACTGCATCCGGCTGCAACTTGGCAATCACACCCGACACATAGTTCAGGCTGCCCTTGCCCATCGTTGTCGCCAGTTTGAGTTTGCCTTGGCTGGGTGCATACAGGTATTCGTCAACCGTCAATTCGGTATCCGAACCAAACGACATCACGGTGTCGTCCTTGAAGGTGACACCCAGGCTACTTTTATGCCCTGTCTTCAGGTGGCTGCCCATGTACAAGGGAGTGCCGAGTTGGGCCACGACACGGCTCTTGCCAGTTGTGATGCTGGCCTCTCCGGCAACGGTCTTGACGTAGCCGATGGGTGCCTCGTCAGCCCAGCAAGTGGTGCCTGCCAAAAGCAGAATAAATAACGCGATAGGTTTAATGGGCATGGTTTTGTTTCAAAGTTTTAACGCATGCTAGCAGGAGCAACGGTTTCAATGGCTGCGTTCGACCTGCACTGCACAGTCGTAATACGTGGGTGCACGCCCCATGTCGGTGAGTCGCTGGTTGGTAAGCTCATTCACATTGCTACCGTCCAGACCCAGTTTGCGCCACCACACACCGAGGCCATTGACGACGCCGGGTCGGGCACGCTGGTTGATGCGCACGGTGCATCGGTATGCGCCCCGGTCATTGAAGATGCGCACCGTGTCGCCCGAGCCAATGCCCCGGGCGGCGGCATCATCGGCATGCATTTCAAGTAGCGGTTCACCTTCGATATCGCGCAGGCTTTTGACATTGACAAAGCTGCTATTCAGGAAATTACGCGCCGGTGGCGAAATCATGGCCAACGGATAGGTGTCACCCGGCTGCGGCAATTCATAGTTGGGCAAGTAGTCGGGCAGGCCGTCCTGCCCCGCATCCGCCAAACGCTGGCTGAAGAACTCGCATTTGCCGGACGGCGTCGGAAATTTGCCCAGCGCAAACGGTGCATCCGGCAGCGGTGCGGTGGCAAACCCTTTGTCCAGCAATTCGTCAAAGGAAATAGTTTCACCAAAAGCCTGACGCGCCATGGTCAGGTCGTCGTCTGCAAAGCAGGGATCATCAAAGCCCAACCGCGCTGCCAGCGCGCGGAATACATCGGTGTTGGTGCGTGCTTCGCCTACCGGCGCAATCGCCGGGCGGTTCAGTAGCACATCGGTGTGGCCATAGGTGGTGTGAATGTCCCAGTGTTCCAGCTGTGTGGTGGCAGGCAGGATGTAGTCTGCATAGTCAGCCGTGTCGGTTTTGAAATGCTCCAGCACCACGGTAAACAGGTCGTCACGCGCGAAGCCTTGCACCACTTTGCCTGAGTCAGGCGCCACGGCGACGGGGTTGCTGTTGTAGACCACCAGCGCTTCAATCTGCGGGCCAAAGGCCGGGCTGCTGGACTCCAGCAGGGCGTCCCCAATGTTGGCCATGTTGATGGTCCGTGGACTGCGAATACCGAGCAGGTCAGGCCTTTGCAACACATTTTTGTTGGTCGCATGCACGCCCGAGTTGGACAGCAGCATGCCGCCTGCACGCTTGCGCCAGGCGCCGGTGAGCGCCGGTAAGCAGGCCACCGCACGCACGCCATTGCCGCCACCGCGCACGCGTTGCATGCCGTAATTCAGGCGGATGGCCACGCTCTTGCCAGCCTTGCAGGCTTCACCATAGTCGCGTGCGAGATTTTCAATTTCTGCGACGCTGATGCCACAGATTTCAGCAGCGCGCTCTGGTGGCCACTCCAGTGCGCGAGCCCGCAGCGCGTCCCAGCCCAGGGTGTGCTCGGCAAGGTAGTCGTGGTCCAGCCAGTCGTTACGCACCAGTTCGTGCATCAGCGCCAGCGCCAGGGCAGCGTCCGTACCCGGGCGCAGGGCGATGTGCTGGTGACACTTTTCGGCGGTCTCGGTCTTGCGCGGATCGATGCAGATGATCTTCGCGCCGTTGCGTTTGGCGGTTTGCACATGGCGCCAGAAGTGCAGGTTGCTGGCAATCGAGTTGCTGCCCCAAATCAGGATCAGGTCCGACTCGGCAAAAAATTCCACCTTCATGCCGATCTTGCCGCCGATGGTGGCCTCCAGCGCGGCGGCACCCGCCGAGGCGCAAATGGTGCGGTCCAACAGCGAGGCGCCAATTTGATGGAAGAAGCGCGCCGCCATGCCATCGCCCTGTACCAGGCCCATGGTGCCGGCATAGCTATAGGGAAGAATCGCTTCGGGGTTGCGAGCCGCGATGCTGCGAAGTCGCGAGGCAATGTCGTTCAGGGCTTCATCCCAGCTCACCTCCACAAACTGGCCGCTGCCCTTGGGGCCACTGCGTTTCTGGGGGCGCAGCACGCGTTCCGGGTGGTAGGTGCGCTCGGTATAGCGCGAAACCTTGGTGCACAGCACGCCACCGGTTTGCGGATGCGCCGCATTGCCATGGACCTTGATGGCGACACCGTCCTGCACGCTGGTGACCAGAGAGCAGGTGTCGGGACAGTCGTGCGGGCAGGCACCGGTGACTTCAAAGCTACCGTGCGCGGGAGGGGGTAAAAAAGAAACTTGCATACGCTATGGTAATTCTTGCAGCGCCATAATGTTTAGATGAACCTTATCACCCCCATCGTCTCTGCAGCGTCCGGTATTGCCGCGATTCGCCGCGATTTGCATGCCCACCCGGAACTGTGCTTTCAGGAAGTTCGCACCGCTGACGTGGTGGCGCAAAAGCTGACCGAGTGGGGCATCCCCATCCACCGCGGCCTGGGTACCACAGGCGTGGTCGGCATTGTGAAGGCGGGCACCAGTGATCGCGCGATTGGCCTGCGTGCCGACATGGACGCACTTCCCATGCAGGAGTACAACACCTTTGCCCATGCCAGCCAGCACGCCGGCAAGATGCACGCCTGCGGGCACGATGGCCATACCGCCATGTTGTTGGCAGCAGCGCAGCACTTCGCCACACAACGTAACTTTGACGGCACGGTGTATTTGATTTTTCAACCCGCAGAAGAGGGTGGTGGTGGTGCCCGTGAAATGATCCGGGAGGGCTTGTTCGACAAGTTCCCGATGGACGCCGTGTTTGGCCTGCACAACTGGCCGGGCAAGGAAATTGGCCAGTTCGCGGTCAGCGCGGGCCCGGTGATGGCCTCAAGCAACGAGTTCAAGATCACCATCCACGGCAAAGGCGGGCATGCCGCCATGCCGCACGATGCGCTCGACCCGGTGCCGGTGGCGGCCCAGATGGTGCAGGCCTTTCAGTCCATCATTAGTCGCAACTTGAAGCCGATTGAAGCCGGGGTGATCTCCGTCACCATGATCCGAGCGGGCGAAGCCACCAATGTCATTCCGGACAGTTGCGAGCTGCAAGGCACCGTGCGCACCTTTAGCATTCCGGTGCTGGACCTGATAGAAGAGCGCATGCGCATCGTGGCCGAACACACGGCGGCGGCCTTCGGGCTGCTCTGTGCGTTTGAATTTGTGCGCAACTATCCGCCCACCATCAACTCAGCCGCGGAATCAGACTTCGCACGCGGCGTGATGGTGGAACTGGTGGGCACCGAACGCGTGCTGGCCCAGGAACCCACCATGGGTGCTGAAGACTTCTCTTACATGCTGTTGGAAAAGCCCGGTTGCTATGTCTTCCTGGGCAATGGCGATGGCACGCACCGCGAGATGGGCCATGGTGGCGGGCCGTGCATGCTGCATAACCCGAGTTACGATTTCAATGACGCGTTGATTCCGCTGGGCGCCAGTTACTGGGTGCGACTGGCGGAGGCTTGGTTCAAAAGCTAGGTTTCCTTTTGGTGGTGGCCAATAAGCGGGGGCACATGTGTATACGTCGTTGCTGCAGTGGATGGGTCCCATGGATATAGGACTTTTTGACTGGCTCTCGTGTATTTCCTATGGGCTTTTGGCGCTCTCGTATGTCATGCGGGACATCAAATGGTTGCGCATCATCACGATGTTCGCCTGCACCCTGGATCTGGTTATCTACTACCAGATTCGCCCGGGTCAACCTTTGTGGGTTCAGCTGTTTTTCACGGTGGTATTTTTGGCGATTAACGCCTACCAATTGCAGGTGATTTGGCGTGAAACGCGGCGGACTACATTTAGTGGAGACGAAGGCTTTCTATACAAAAACGTCTTTTCGATACTCACACCGGGTGAGTTCAGGCGGGTTCTTAAATTTGCCCATTTTGAAGACCTTCCGCAAGGCAAGCATTTGATGCGCCGGGACGAGCACGTCGACCACATTTGCGTTTTGTGCAGAGGCTCCCTTGGCATCCACATCAGCGGGAACCTGCTCAACACCATTGAGGTGGGTTCTTTTGTCGGTGAAATGGGCTATCTGACCCAGCGCCCGGCCTCGGTGAATGTGATCGCCACCACGGCTTCCCGGGTTCTACAAATTGACCGGAAAAATTTGGAAGAACTTGAATTGAAGCACCCGGATGTGCACGCCAAACTAACCTGGATCATGGGACGAGATATCGCAGACAAGCTTCGAAAACTCAATGCCGTCACCGAGGATAAAGACCAGGCCCTTTCAGGCTTCGGACCCTCTACCTATTCAGCGGAATTGATGTCTGGAAAAAGACCCCACCTTTAGCTGAGTGCGGGGCAAGCTACTTCGAAAATCGCCGCTGGGCGATGTACAGCAGTCCGTCAAAAATAAGGTTGTCCACCAATTCAAACGGCCGCGTCATGGTGGGCGCCATCTTCCAGGCGGCGCCTCCGGTCATGATGCATTTGGGCTCCGCACCGCAATGTTGCCGCACATGTTGCACCATGCACTCCACGGCTCCCGCAATGGCGTAGGTGCCGCCGCTGGTGAGTGCGTCGCTGGTGTTGGTGGGGAAGCGCTTGACATCGCCCGTGGGAACATGCAAACCAGCGGTGCCAGACTCCAGAGCGCGCAACATGATGCCGTGACC
>CAIQEX010000344.1 GCA_903870955.1 uncultured beta proteobacterium | reverse complement strand
CGTCTGGCGATGACCGGTGCCATGCGTCAGACATTTGCGCAGCAACCAAGCGAATTCGACCCGCGTAAGGCGCTGATTGCTGCCCGCAAGGCGGCACAGGGCATTTGCAAGGACCGATTTGAAGCCTTTGGCTGTGCGGGTCAGGGTAGCAAGATGAAGCCGATACATCTGGACGCGATGGCGCTGCGTTACGGCGCATAGCGCGCTGCGTACGACGCGACGCCCCAACAACAAGCAAGAGCCCTAGGGTAGATACCGATAGAACGAAAACCTGCTTGAAGTCAACATCCTTATAAATCCGTGAATTCTTATGTATCGATTAACGGAAGCACTTATTTGTTACCCATTCTTCATCCAATATTAAGGACACTGCTGTGAAATTGCACCTCAACCTACTAAAGCTTCTGCCCCTCCTGCTGCTAGCCATGCTGACCGGTTGCGGCACCATCAATACACTTTCCAAGTTGGAGAACGGTGCCGGTGGCGAGGCCAGCAAGATGTGGGACCGCTGGATCGAAGGCAATGGCGACATTGCGGTGGCAACCACTTGGGAACGCAAGGTCAAAGAGGGAGTCTCGGTCAACGACATTGAGCAGGTTTTTGCGCAAATCTCCGCCGAACGCAATATGAAAGCAGTCGGTGAGCTTCCGCTGTCAAAAGAGTTGGAAGCCCGTACCGGCAAAAAGCAAAAGTTCCTGAAGGTGTACTCGTATTGCTCGCCCGACACCGCCCGCATGATGGTGGACTTCAGCCCGCACATGGGCGCTTACTTGCCTTGCCGTTTGACCGTGGTTGAAAAAGAGGATGGTCTTTGGATCTACACGCTCAACATGGACATGATGGTGAAGATGGGTCGCAAACTGCCCTCTCCACTGAAGGAAGAGGCCTGGAAAGTGCGCGAGACCATATACATGATGTTGGACCGCGGCGCCAAGGGCGAGTTCTAGGCCATACCGAAATACCTCAACCAATATACATACAGGAGACATAAAAATGAAATTTAAATCTACAGGTATCTCACTAAGCAAACTGGCTGCTGTTGCCATGGTTGCAATGCACTGCGTCAGTGCCTTTGCAACGAATGGCTACTTTTCCCATGGCTACGGCATGAAAGCCAAGGGCATGGGTGGTGCCGCGGTTGCCATGACGGACAGTGCTTTTGCGGGAGCAATCAATCCGGCGATTGCAGCCTGGGCCGGCAATCGGGCGGAATTGGGGGTGGACGTATTTATGCCAGAACGCGGTATGCAGCGAAGCGGCAGCGCTGCAGGGCTAAACGCTCAGCTGAGTAGTGATAGCACCAGCTTTCTGATCCCCGAGTTTGGATATAACCGAACCATCAATGACAAAATGGGTGTGGGTATCAGCGTATATGGCAATGGGGGCATGAATACCGACTACGCAGGGGGAAGTATTCCAGCTGGCGTATGTGGTCCCAGCGCAGCCAATGTACTTTGTGGCTCGGGTCGTGTGGGTGTGGACCTGATGCAACTGATTGTGGCCCCCACCTTTGCCTATAAGGTCTCGGACAAACACTCGGTGGGTGTGTCGCCCTTGCTGGTTCAGCAGATTTTCAAAGCTGATGGTTTGGATATGTTTAAGAGCTGGACTCCGAATTCCAGTAACGTCACCAACAATGGCTACGACTCCAGTAATGGCTTCGGCATGCGACTGGGATATTTGGGTAAGCTGAGTGACAGTGTCAGCATTGGAGCGTCTTACGCGCCCAGGATTTCAATGTCGAAGTTCTCCAAATATGCCGGTCTATTTGCAGATGGCGGTAACTTTGATATTCCGGAAAATTACACTGTAGGCGCCAGTATTCAGGCAACTCCAACTGTCACGATTGCCCTAGACTATCAACACATTGGCTACAACGCCATTCCGTCTATTGGCAATCCCAGCGACAGTGGAACCCCCCTTGGCGCTGCCAACGGCCCAGGCTTTGGCTGGGGTGATGTCAATGCAACCAAGGTTGGCATTCAATGGCAGGCTAGCGCCGCGTTGACCTTGCGGGCCGGCATCAATGTGGGTGACAACCCGGTGAAAAGCCGGGACGTGACCTTCAATATCTTGGCTCCCGGTGTTGTCACTACCCACTACACATTGGGAGCCACGTATGCACTGTCGCCGTCAAGCGAGATTACGGCTGCATATATGGTTGCGCCATCCAACTCCGTGTCGGGTTCCTCATTGTTCAACGGCCCTATGGGCGGCATGGCCGGGAACGAGACAGTCAAGATGAACCAGCAGGCCATCGGCGTTCAGTTCGGTTGGCGCTGGTAATTGCCGTCCTATAGCATCGCCTTGCATTAGAAAGAATATGTAGCATGTACAAATCCAGATTGCTGTTCTTGCTGCTGCTGCCCACATGGAGCGTGGCTCAAATACACCCGCTCTATGAAGGTGCTGACCTTAAACAGGGCGAAAAAATGATTGCAGACAACCAGTGTTCTGCCTGCCATCAGCGCAATGTAGGCGGGGATGGCAATGCCATCTACCGACCTGCCGGGCGCATCAATACGCCGGGTGCACTGCGTGGCATGGTGGAGTACTGCAGCACGCAACTGAATCTGGGTTTTTTCCCGGAGGAGGTCAATTCCATTGCGGCTGTCCTGAATCGCGACCATTACCGTTTCAAGTAAGTTGCAATCCTAGGGATAACACTAATGTCTCATACATAATTGAATGGTTATATTTGCACATGCGGATATGACGAAATGAAAAAAGAAGCCCCGAACAATATTGAAGCAAACGACAAGGTGCTTGAGCGTGCGGCAGAGTTGTTTGGGGTGCTGGCGACACCGGTGCGATTGAGAATTATTGGCGAGCTTTGTTCCAGCGAAAGGAACGTCTCGCATTTGTTGGGTGTTATCGATGTATCGCAGCCAAATATGTCGCGGCATTTGAACGTGTTGTACCAGGCTGGAATCGTCACCAAAAGAAGAAGGGGCGCCAAT
>CAIQEX010000343.1 GCA_903870955.1 uncultured beta proteobacterium | reverse complement strand
TTCCTCGCGCAGGGGAGAGTCGCCCTTCAGGCCTGGCATACGCTTGGTTGCCACCCGGAAGCGATCGATCGCTTTGAGGTTGCTGCCGTTCTTTTCACCGAAGGCTGCATCGCCTGTCTCCATCGGAGCGGCGAAAGGGTCGAAACCGTCGTTGACCCAATCCGCGAGAATTTCCTTGATCAACTTCATAGCCACTGGAGAGTCAAAGACTTCCACGTACGACATGCCGGCCTTGTGGTAGTGCTCGTTCAGGCGTCCGCCAAAGAACTCCACCTTGCCATACAGGTTGCGGGTGCCAAACACGTTGTCAAAATTCACCACGCCATAGAAGAAGCCCCAGGCCACGTCGCGCATCAACGCACGCAGAAATGCATCTGCGCTCATGGTGTGGGATTGGCGGCCATGCTTGACCGGCCAGGTGATGGTGACGAAATACTCGTCACGCATAAAGGTAAATGCACCCAATTCAAAAGTGCGATAACCGGCGACTGTGGGTTGTGCTTTTTCTGTAACTGCGTTCATGATGTTCTCCTAAATTTTTTGCTGTGTCCGGATCGTTGGCTGGATTAGCGGTAGCAGATCTCGGCCCACTTCTGCACGGTGAGATCGCCCAGAATAGTTTGTTGCACCATCACCGAAGGCGTTGCACTGACAAAGCGATAGGCTGCGCCCTTTGGCAACAAAGCCTGGTGACCACGCCCCAAACGGATGGTGCCCATCTTGCGTCCTTTGGGCTCGCCCTTGACGGCAACCGTGCCATTTTTGTCAGCAGGTGCTACCGACTCCGCGTCGTCCAACTTGACCAGTTCGACCGTCACGTCACCATCCATCACAATGCAAAACTCGTCGTGACTGGCGGCCATCCAACCGGACGTTCCCTCCGCACGAATCGCCTCAATCACATACTCCAGGTTTTTTCCGACGGCCACCTTCTCATACGGTTTGGAACCGTTGGCGACTTCAAATACATTTGAAAACGCATAGTTTCTGGGCAGGTCGTTGATGATTTCGATGTGGCCCTTTTCATAGTTCTTCAAGGACCCGAAGCGGGTTACAAATTTAGTCATGCATGTCTCCTAGGTGGTGTGAATGGCGGGTA
The DNA here is from genome assembly GCA_903870955.1 of uncultured beta proteobacterium. Lineage (GTDB taxonomy): Bacteria > Pseudomonadota > Gammaproteobacteria > Burkholderiales > Burkholderiaceae_C > Allorhodoferax. The sequence continues at coordinate 2,857 of CAIQEX010000343.1, read as the reverse complement.
AGAAAACCCTTTATTGCTCTAACGTGAACTCTAAACAGGGAAAGGAAAACGGGGAAGACCACGCCGCTCGATCGACGTGTTTGTTTTTTCAGAACAATCCGTTGCATTGCAATAGAAGCGACTGGATTCATAAACGCTCCTGAACAAGCGCCACGGGCAGGCCCAGCAAACGCTCCAACTCGGCATGGTCCAGCCCCTCGACCTTGTCGATCAGCACCAGGCCTTGGGCGGTACATTGCAGGGTCGCCAAATCAGAATATATGCGCTTCACACAGGCAATGCCCGTGAGGGGATAAGTGCACTTCTCGACCACTTTGCTTTCGCCCTTTTTGGTCAGCAAGTCCATCATGACCCAGGTTTGTTTGGCGCCGATGGCCAGGTCCATGGCGCCTCCCACGGCGGGGATCGCGTCCTTTTCGCCGGTGTGCCAATTCGCCAGATCGCCGGTGGCGGATACCTGAAAGGCACCCAGCACGCAGATGTCCAGGTGCCCGCCCCGCATCATGGCAAAGCTGTCCGCGTGGTGAAAGTAGCAACCGCCATCCAGCAGCGTCACCGGTTGCTTGCCGGCATTAATCAAGTCGTAATCTTCCTCGCCCGCAGGGGGTGCAGGGCCCATGCCCAGAATGCCGTTTTCGCTGTGCAGAATGACCTCCAACCCGGACGGAATATGGTTGGCGACCAGCGTCGGCATACCGATTCCCAGATTGACGGTGGCACCGTCGTGAATGTCCTGGGCCACCCTGCGGGCCAGTACATCCTTGCTTCGTCGCGTGTAAGTGTTCATAGGAATTTACCGGCTCAGGCGGCGGCCTTGAAACCACCGGCTTGCGTGGCAACGCGGGCGATTTTGACCAACTGGCTCACATGGATTCCGGGCGTGACAATGGTTTCCGGGTCCAGCGTTCCCAGCTCGACTACCTCATGCACGCTGGCCACGGTCTTTGTCGCCGCAGTGGCCATTACCGGCCCGAAATTACGGGCGGCTTTGCGGTAGACGAGGTTCCCCCAACGGTCCCCGCGCTCGGCCTTGATGAGCGCGAGGTCGCCGCGAATGGGGAACTCCAGCACATAAGACCGGCCATCGATCACACGGGTTTCCTTTTCAGAACCGTCGGCATGGCGTGCCAGTTCGGTGCCGAAACCGGTGGGTGTAAAGAAGGCCCCAATGCCCGCACCCGCAGCCCTGAGACGCTCAGCCAGATTTCCTTGGGGAACCAGTTCCAGCTCCAGCTGACCAGACCGGTACAGCGCATCAAACACATGAGAATCTGCCTGACGCGGGAAACTGCAAATCACCTTGCGCACCCGCCCGGTCTTCAACAATGCGGCGAGACCCGTGTCGCCATTGCCCGCGTTGTTGTTGACGATGGTCAGATCGCGGGCACCTTGCGCAATCAGGCCGTCGATGAGTTCGTTCGGAATTCCCGCAGTGCCAAAACCGCCGATCAGCACCGTCGCGCCATCCGGCGTTCCCGCCAGTGCCGCCTCCAGACTTTCTGCAATTTTGTTGATCATGTGCCAGCCGCCATTTCCGCCACGGGCTGACCCAGGCTCCATTGCCACTGGCGAACTTCCAGGTGCGCAAACATCTGATTGCGGCAATAGGGATCGTCCGCCAGAAAGGCCTGCACCGCATCCTTGCTGGCGGCCTCAACCACCAGCAAGGTGCCGTCCATGGCGCCATCCGGGCCGAGCAGTGGCCCGCCCAGACGCACCACCACCGGGTGCTCACCGGGCGCGCGAAGCCAGGCCCGATGCTCGGGCCGCAGGCGGTTTCGCAACTCTGCCTGACCGGCTTTATCGCGTGCGATAACAGCAAAATACATAGGCTTCTCTGCGTTCAATGTGAGGGCTTCAGACCGGCTGCAGCACGAAGTCAAAGGCCAAGGTGTGGAACGGCACGCCCATGGCGCTGCCATCGGGCGCGGTGCCTGCCGGGTGTTGGTCGAACTGGCCGATCAACGAGGACCGCACACCGAAGACCACATCGGAATCCATATACGGATCGCCATCACGAAACACGTGCGTGATCAGACGTTCAAACCCGGTGGCCACCACCATGAAGTGAATATGCGCGGGCCGCCAGGGGTGCCGACCTGTGGCCACCAGCATCTTGCCCACCGGGCCGTCCGTGGGCACCGGATAGGCCACGGGTAGCACCGTGCGAAAACGCAGATAACCCTCTGCATCGGTACGCAACACCGCACGTGCCTGGTGGTGTTCGAGGTTGGGGCGCTGCACGTCATACAAGCCATCTTCATCGGCTTGCCAGACATCCACGTCCGCCCCGGCAACCGGCGTGCCATCCGGTGCGGTGACGCGCGCGGTCACAAAAAGAGGTTCCCCTGTGGCACCAGCACTGATGTCGGCACCTTGTGGTACATGCGGCGCGGCTGCCACGTGGAAGGGGCCGAACACCGTGGATTCGGTCACGCCCTCGGGCTTTGCGTTGTTCATGGCCACCGTCAACATGGACAGGCCCAGCGTGTCGGATAGCAGAATGAACTCCTGGCGTTTGTCATCGCACATGTGGCCTGTGGCGGTCAAAAATTCAATGCCCGCCATCCATTCGGCCTCGGTCAATTTGACCTCGCGCGCGAAGTCGTGCAGGTGGCGCACCAGGCTCCCAAGCACCTCCTTGAGGCGCGGGTTGCTGCATGCGCCCATGCGCTCCAGCACGGCTTGGGTAATGTTGTTTTCGTCGATGTTTCTCATAATGTCTCGCTTAAAAGTGTGGGGGTTCAGTCGGTGAGGACCAGGCGCCGTTGCGTTGGGAAGAGTGTCCAGCCCCAGCGGGTTTGCGCATAGCCCCATAAACCCTGCTTGAAGAAAATCGTGACCAGAATCGCCAGCA
>CAIQEX010000342.1 GCA_903870955.1 uncultured beta proteobacterium | reverse complement strand
TTGCATACCGCTTCCAGCCACATCAGTCCGGACAAGGTACGCACCAAAAAGTTGCTGTTGCACAAAGAACAGATCAAACGACTGATTGGGAAGGTCGATCAAAAAGGTTACACGCTGGTGCCCATCAACCTGCACTGGAAATCCGGCAAGGTGAAGTGCGAAATTGCATTGGCCAAAGGCAAGGCCGAACATGACAAGCGCGACACCATCAAAGACCGCGAAGGCAAGCGTGAAGTCGAGCGGGCCATGAAAGACCGAAGCCGTTAAAAATCCCTTTTAGGTTTGGCCTGGAATGGTGCCAGACGACGGTAAGCAGCGACAGCGAGCAGTGACGACAGATCAAACATTGATCATAATTTCGTCCCGATTCTTCTACTTTCGATCAAGACTAATTGGCCTTGCCTTCGCACAATCGGCGTTCCGTAGTCGATAGGGCAAGTGCCCCTACGGCATAGCGGTAGGGATGCATTTCCAGCAAATGCCTGAAACAAGCTTGAATCAATTTAGAGAAAACACAATGAAGAAACACATCGCAGTTATCAAGTTGGCCATTTGTTCGCTGGGCTTTTTGCTCGCACCTGCTGGCCATGCAGAGGGAATCAACAGCGCGGCCGCCATGGCGACCGTGACCATTGTTCAGCCGTTTGATGCGGCACCCGGGAAAAACCCGGCCGATGTCTACAAGGCTATGCAGAACATGGCCAACGCGGTGCGAAAAATGCCGGGTTTGGTGGACGACGTGGTGCTTGAAAACAAGAATCCTGGTATCAAACCAACCCACGTGCATGTGATGCGCTGGAAGGATCAAAAGAGCTGGGAGGCGATGTTCTCCAACGCGGATTTCCAGAAGGCGATCAAGGACAACGCTACCTATTTCAATGTAGATGCCGCTGGAATATTCACCCCCATGAAGTAGTTCCAGTCAATGAAAGCCAAACGCTACCACCCGCTGCTTGTTGCCTTGCATTGGCTACTCGCAGTGTTGCTGATTGCCCTCTTGGCAGGCGGTACGCTGTCACTCAAGACGGTATCCAACGCATCGCCTGACAAGTTGAGCCTGTTGCGAATTCATATGGCGATGGGTGGTTGTGTTTTGGGTCTCATGTTTTTGCGCTTGGTGGTGCGTCTGAACACAGCGCACCCACCCGCTGCAAGCACCGGCAATGCGTTGCTGGATCAACTCGCTCCATGGGTACATTGGAGTTTGTATCTCCTGGTCTTCGCCATGGTGGGAAGCGGAATTGGCATTGCCGCATCGGCCGGATTGCCAGACATCGTGTTCTCAGGCCTGGGCCAGTTGCCAGTCGATTTCAGTGCATTTCGTGCGCGTACAGTACACGGCATCGTGGCCAAGATGCTGATGCTGACCATTGCCTTGCATGCTGCCGCCGCGGTGTATCACCACGTGGTCAAGCGTGATGGCCTGTTGTCACGCATGTGGTTTGGCGCCAGGGAATAGCGTTTCGGGGCTCAATGCGGCTCGCTCTCGGTCGCCTCTAGCAATTGCAATGCGTGTTCGTAGTCAAACCCGTTGATGGCGGCTTCAATCGCATCGCCGTTGGGATAGATAGCTTTTAGTAGTGCGGCATGGTTTTCCCATTCCGATGAGGCACTTGCGTCGTCGTCCTTCAACAACATCTTGATGGTTGCCAGTATTTGTTTTGCTTCGGCACGCTCCTCGGTGCCCAGGCTTTCTGACTCCCGTGTGACGACTTCATGGATAAGACCCGGCGTAGCCTTTAGGGAAGTGATCAAGGCGCTCAGAGACGCCGCGGTGCGCTCCAGTGCGGCGCTGATTTGTTCCATGGGTGCAGCGAGACGCAGTGCACTTTCAAGTTCCTCGGCGTAATGCTGGACTGACACAGCGCCAAGGTTGCCTGCGACCCCTTTCAAGGTGTGCGCGATGCGTTCAGCCAGCGGTAGATCATGGGCTGCCAGGGCAAGTTCGATGCGCTTTTCCATGTCTTCCTGCGAGAGCATAAATTTATTCAGCAAAGAGGCGTAGAAAGTCGGGTTGTCGCTGGTGCGTTGCAAACCCTGTCGCACATCGAGGTTAGAGATAGCCCGCAAAGCGTTCATGAGTTCGGGTCGTTCGTCGGTGGTCATCCGAACGGGGGTTGGCTCGCTGAACTGCACTCCCATGCCAGGGCGCACTTTGATCCAACGCAGCAATGCAGCCCACAAATCTTCGGGGTTGACTGGCTTTGTGACCACTGCGTTCATTCCTGCCTCCATGCAACGGTCACGGTCCGGCTTCATCGCATTGGCAGTCATGGCCACAATAGGCAATTGATCGGCGTTAAAACTTTCCCGGATCAGCCGCGCCGCCGAAACGCCATCCATCACCGGCATTTGCATATCCATCAGCACGATGTCGTAGGGCAAATTTTCCGATACGCGCGCGTCCACCCGCTGCACCGCAATCAATCCATTCTCAGCCGCATCTACATTGAAACCTGCTTGTTGCAGCAGGTCCGTCGCGACCAATAGATTTATCTCGTTGTCCTCCACCAGAAGTATGCGGGCACCCCCTAATTTTTGTAGTTGCCTTTCAAGTGTGCTCAGCGCGCTTGCAGGGGCCAACGGTTTTGTAGGTGGGGGTCTGATGTGCGATGCCAATTCAACATTGGTATCGGAGATGGCGTCTTCGACTTCTATCAATGGCGCGCCTTGAATAGGGATGCTTGGACCCGCGACAAAACCATCGCCGGAAAGCACGCCCAGATGGGTGCTGAACCAAAAGGTGGTCCCGGTGCCCAATACGCTTTCCACACCCAAATCGCCGCCCATGGCTTGGGCCAGGCGCTTGCTGATGGCCAGTCCTAAACCGGTGCCGCCGTACTTGCGGGCGATAGAAGTGTCGGCTTGCTCAAAGCTTTTGAACAGCTTTCCAATCTGTTCATTGCTCATGCCGATGCCTGTGTCCTGCACGCTGAACATGATCAGCGCCTTCGCGTCGTACATGCCGTCCATCCTTGCAATGATGGACACTTCGCCCACTTCGGTGAATTTGACCGCATTGTTGGCCAGATTGATGAGGATCTGCCCGATGCGCAAGGGGTCACCAACCAGAGTGTGCGGAACGTTGTCATCCGCCTTGACCCGCAACTTTAAGCCCTTGCTTTGTGCCTTTTCGGTAATCAAATTGACCACGTTACGGAGGACGTCATCCAATTCAAAGGGAACGGACTCCATTTCCATCTTCCCGGACTCGATTTTGGAGAAGTCGAGAATGTCATTGATGATGCCCAGAAGGTGCTCACCGCTTTGCTTAATTTTGGTCAGGTAATTCTGGACGTGCGGCGGCATTTCGCTTTTGAGCGCAAGCCCCGAGAGGCCAATGATTGCGTTCATGGGTGTGCGGATTTCATGGCTCATATTCGCCAGAAAGTCTCCTTTTGCACGCGAGGCGGATTCCGCCTCTTCCATAGCGGTAAGGATCGCCTCCTCGGCGAGGCGCTCGTTTGTAATTTCACGCAGTACCCCGTACATGTAGGAAATGTTCCCGTTCTCATTGCGCAGCACATTGCATATCTCGTGAATCCAAACATCGGCGCCATCTGCTTCGCGTCGGATCTTGTATTTGATTTCGTATTGGCTTTGCTTACTATCCAATACGGTTTGCCTTTCCTCTACCAGCGCAGCAGTTTTAGCTATCCCCATCGCCTGAAGACACGCATTGTCCAACTCGTGCCGATGCACCAGTCCATCAGGCCGGTCCGTGAATCCGAGCAAACTGATGGCACGCTGAGAATATTGAATCAGGTCTGGATTGCCTGCAACGTCCTGGCTCCACGTCACTGCTTTGGCGAGGTCCAGTGCCTGTTCCAGATCCTGATTGGTTTGCCGTATTTCCGCGCTGGCTTCCT
>CAIQEX010000341.1 GCA_903870955.1 uncultured beta proteobacterium | reverse complement strand
TCCAGTCCAGAAAGACCATGAAGTCGGGCAACTCGCTTTTGTAGTTGCCGTCCAGCCCGATCTGGCGCATCAGATACATGCCCATGGCATAGCCACCCAGCGCAAAGAACAGGCCATGGCCGAGCGACAAAATGCCGGTGTAACCCCAGATCAAATCCATGGCCAGGGCGCAGATGGCGTAACACATGATCTTGGCCACTAAACCGACCGCAAAGTCGCTCATGTGGAAAGCGCTGTCGGCCGGTATGACCAAATTCAGCAGCGGCACCAGCGCACACAGAATGACCAGCGCACTGAGCCAAGCAGTCCAGCCACGCCCGCTCAGCAGCGGTGCCTTTGCAGGCATTTGAACAACAGGTTTTGAAGCTGTGAGAGTACTCGTGCTCATGCTTCCCTCCCCTTCACGGCAAAAATACCCTGGGGTCTCTTTTGTATAAATATGATGATGAAAATCAGCACCGCAATTTTGGCCAGCACCGCACCGGTCCAGCCCTCCAGGAACTTGTTGAGAATGCCCAGCCCCAAGGCCGCATACACGGTGCCTGCCAGTTGCCCCACACCGCCCAGCACCACCACCATGAAGGCGTCCACGATATAGCCCTGGCCCAGGTCGGGGCCCACGTTGCCGACCTGGCTGAGCGCACAACCGGCCAGCCCGGCAATGCCGGAGCCCAGGGCAAACGCATAGGTATCAATGCGCGCCGTGTTGACGCCCATGCAGGAAGCAATCGGTCGGTTCTGCGTGACTCCGCGCACAAACAAACCCAAGCGCGTTTTGCCGATCAGGAAAGAAACCGCAGCCAGCACAAACAGAGCAAAGCCGACAATCACCAAGCGGTTGTAGGGCAGCGAGAGGTTGCCCATGAGTTGCACACCGCCGCTCATCCAACTCGGGTTTTCGACGCCCACGTTCTGTGCGCCAAAAATCGTGCGCACCGCCTGCATCAACACCAGACTGATACCCCAGGTGGCCAGCAAGGTTTCCAGCGGGCGGCCATAAAGAAAACGAATGACGCTGCGCTCCAGTGCGGCACCCACCAAAGCCGAGGCCAGAAAGGCCACTGGCACCGAAGCCAGCAAATACCAGTCGAAGGCAGCGGGGAAATATTTTTGAAACACGCCCTGCACCACGTAGGTGGCGTAGGCGCCAATCATCATCAACTCGCCATGGGCCATGTTGATCACGCCCATCAGGCCGTAGGTAATAGCCAGGCCCAGAGCTACCAGCAACAGTATCGAGCCCAGGCTAATGCCGCTGAATATCGCACCCAGGCGGTCGCCCCAGGCCAAGCGCGATTCCACTTTGGACAGGCTGAATTGCAGTGCCGCTTTGACATCCGACTCCGTCTCCACTTGAAGGCGCTCCACCAACAAAGTCTTGGTCGCAGCCTGTGCGCTTTGACCCAAAAGGGTTGCGGCTTCCAGGCGTTTGTTTTTGTCGCTGCTAGCCAACAGCGCTGCCGCACGCAACAAACCAATCTGGTCTTTCAAATCCGCGGCGGGCTCTTGTGCAAAGGCCTTGTCCAGCAGCACCAAGCTGCTTTCATCAACATTGCCTTGCAGGGTTTTGATCGCGGCACGCCGCACGGCCTCGTCAGGCGACAGCAATTTGAGCGCCGCTAAGGCGTTGTCCAGTTCGCCATGCATGCGGTTGTTGTTCATGACATCTTCGGCAGTGTCGGGCACTGCCACGGCCACACCACTCACGGGGTCCAGCCCCTTGTCACCATTGACGATGACCGGCTTGCCTGCCACTACTTTCACGGCATCTTCCGACAGCGCCTGAATAAACGCGACAGTCTTTTCATCCGGTTTGGCCACGGCCGCATGCAGCGCCTCAATCCGTGCATCGCCTTCGCCAATGGCAATAGCCTTCGCTTCGTCAGCAGTCAGTGCATGGGCACCCGCGGACAGCAACAGAGCGGCGATGACTAATATTTTTCGCATGTAGATTTGTTCGTTTTGAATCGGTCAACGACACTCAGCAAGAGACATGCCAGCCGCAAACGGCTGGCATTAAAAATCGCCCCCGTATGTGGCGATTGGAAGAAGCGTAGCGAGCGGGTCGAGGTGGCGTCTGAAGCGCGGAACCGTACATGCGT
>CAIQEX010000340.1 GCA_903870955.1 uncultured beta proteobacterium | reverse complement strand
CTTGTCCTTTTGAAGAGCCCTGCAAACCAGTTGATGGTCAAGCTCGGAGTCCTCAAGGTGCAGAATATTCAGGCTTTGGAGCGTGTGTTGAGGGACAGTGGTTAGCATGGGCCTTGGTGTTGCTGGGATTATCTGATTCCGTCTGAGGCATGGGCAAGTTCTTTTGCTTGCGATTGGTCATGAGCTTAGTCAAAATCCCCACAATCACAGTGTTTCCTGCTAACCTTAGCATCAGAAAATTGGGGTGATAAGAATATGAATGATTTTTCTTTTTTGTGCGAACTTTGGGATATGTGACGATGCAATCGTCTCTGACATCTTCAAGTACGCCGTCAGTGCAAATGCCCTTGATGCTGGTCGCAGAGGTGCAGGACTCCCTGTTGGTGGTAGTGCATGACCTCAACCGCCTTGACGGCCTGTTGGCGCACACCATGGAAAATCTAATGGAGCGCTTTACCGCTGCGAGCGCCAATCTCGCCCATCCTGAACTGATTTCCTCAAAGGAACTGGATATTGTGCGCAGCACCTTGCGCGCCGCAGTCACCGAACTGCAGTTCCAGGATATGGCATCCCAATTGATTACCCATACGTCTAAAATTTTGCAGGGCTGCGCCTATCGTCTGGCCTCGGAATCCATGGGTTCTGAAGACGGTGAGGCCGTCCCTTTTGTTGAAGAGGTGCCTGAGCGACCGAATCCGGTGACTCAGGATGAAATGGACGCTGGCTCCATTGAACTTTTCTAACCCTCAAACCTACAAATTGATTATCTGGAGCATTTGATGCCTGTCATTCTTGCGGTCGATGATTCACCTTCCATGCGGAAGATGGTGTCTTTTACGCTCCTTGGAGCGGGTTATCAGGTTGTTGAGGCCGTGGATGGGCAGGATGCCTATGAGAAGGCGCAAACGCAGTCTTTTGATCTGGTACTCACGGATCAGAACATGCCCCGCATGGATGGCTTGGGCCTGACGCGCAAATTGCGTGACCATCCACAGTTCAAGACCACACCGATCTTGATGTTGACGACCGAGTCCAGCGATCTGATGAAGCAGGCGGGGCGGGCAGCGGGTGCCACGGGCTGGCTGGTTAAACCTTTCGACCCGGCAAAGTTGCTGGATGTCATCAAGAAGGTTATTCGCTGAGGAGCGACTGAACCCGTTCCAACAATAAATAGCAGGAGTAAATCATGTCTGAAACGCATCAAGACAGTGGCGCCTCGGGTGGCGACATCGATCTGAGCCAGTTCTACCAGATATTCTTTGAAGAAGCCGGTGAGAACCTCGATCTGATGGAGACGATGCTCTTGAACCTGAATCTGGAAACGGCAGACGACGAGGAGCTCAACGGCATTTTTCGTTGCGCCCACTCGGTGAAGGGCGGGGCCGCTACCTTTGGTTTTTCGGACGTGGCGGAGTTGACGCACAAGATGGAGTCCTTGCTCGACCGTCTGCGCCGCCATGAGCTGCAACCCAATTCAGCCATGGTTGATGTGCTGCTGGAGTCCGCAGATGCTTCTCGCAGCCTGCTGGCAAGACACCAGACCGGCGATACCAGCCCAGCGGCTCCGACAGGTGATCTGGTGATGCGGATAGCGGATCTGGCAGCGGGCAAAGTGCCTGCTGCGGTTGCTGCTCCCAAGCCTGTTCCGGTTGCACAAGCTGCACCGGCACCGGCAGCGTCGAAAGCGCCACTCCCTGATGGCGTTCGGCAACTGGAAATCAAGGTTGGACCACTGGCCCATCCCGAGCAAGCAGATGCCATTGCCGAGTTGTTCCGTGATATTCCGGGCTTGGGCAGCATCAAGGCGCTCAGTTCAGATCGCAAGGATTTCCGCGTTTTCGCAGTAGAAACAGCTTCATCTGATGATGATTTGCTGGATCTGTTCACCTTTCACGTGGCGCGCGAACAAATCAGTATCAGTTCCGTAGCCGCGGCAGCGCCAGCGCCTGAGGTGGCTACGGCGGATGCAGGGTACGGATTTTTCGACAGTGCACCGGGTGCTCCTGTGGCCGCCGCTGCACCCGCGGCGCCAAAAGCAGAGGAACCAGCAGCCGGGTTCGGATTTTTTGACGGTGCACCGGGCGCACCGTCGGCACAGGAGGCGAATGTTTCCGTTTCGCCGCCCGCAGAGGCGCAGACTGCCGCTAAAGCGGTGAGCAAAGCGAACACGGCACCCGCCCCGCAGCCTGAGGCTGCCACGATTCGCGTGGCCATCAGCAAGGTGGATCAACTGATTAATCTGGTGGGTGAACTGGTGATCACGCAGGCCATGCTGGCACAGAACAGCCGCGCTCTGGATCCTGCCGTCTATCAGCAGCTGCTCACCGGGTTGGCCGATTTGGATCGCAACACCCGTGATCTGCAGGAATCGGTGATGTCGATCCGCATGATCCCGATGTCCATCGTGTTTAGCCGTTTTCCGCGTATGCTTCGCGATCTGGCTGGCAAGTTGGGTAAAAAGGTGGATTTCGTAACCCAGGGTGAGGCCACCGAATTGGACAAGGGCCTGGTGGAAAAAATCACCGACCCATTGACGCATCTGGTGCGCAATAGTTGTGACCACGGTATAGAAATGCCCGCCGACCGATTGGCTGCTGGCAAGCCCGAAACCGGGACGATTACTCTTTCGGCTTCGCACCAGGGTGGCTCGATCGTGATCGAGGTGCGTGACGATGGCAAGGGTCTGTCCCGTGAAAAAATCCTTAAAAAGGCCAGGGAGCGCGGCATGGATGTGTCAGACCAAATGTCGGATGCCGACGTGTGGGGCTTGATCTTCGCCCCGGGATTTTCCACGGCTGATGTGGTGACTGACGTGTCTGGCCGCGGTGTCGGCATGGACGTGGTGAAACGCAATATTGCCGCACTTAACGGTACCGTCGAGATTGATTCGGCTGAAGGCTTCGGCATGCGCGTGGCGGTGCGGTTGCCGCTGACTCTGGCCATCATGGATGGCATGTCGGTGGGGGTGGGTGAAGAGGTCTATATCCTGCCGCTTTCATCGGTAGTGGAGTCCTTTCAGGTCAAGTCGGATGCGGTTAGCACCGTCGGTCAGGGCTCGCAGTTGGTCAAAGTCCGCGATGAATATATGCCTGTAATCGAACTTGAAAAAGTGTTCCAGGTGCCGCGCTTCGATTACGAGAAGAACAGCGACATCATGGTTGTTGTGGAGGCGGACGGTAGCCGAGTCGTGCTGCTGGTGGACGAATTGCTCGGACAGCAACAAGTGGTTGTGAAAAATCTGGAATCCAACTACCGCAAGGTGCCCAACGTGTCGGGCGCTACCATTTTGGGTGACGGCAAGGTCGCACTGATTCTTGATACCGGTGCTTTGGTGCGCCGGTCCAGGCACTAAGGGAGCACGCTATGGGAATGATGGAAAAAATGGACGAACTTACTTCTACGGGTGCCCGTGAGTACCTCACGTTCCGTCTGGATCAGGAAGAGTACGGCATCGACATTCTGAAGGTGCAGGAAATTCGTGGGTATGAGCCGCCCACGCGGGTTGCCAACGCGCCTAACTTCATCAAGGGTGTCGTGAATCTGCGCGGCACGATTGTTCCCATCGTCGATATGCGACTGAAGTTCAACTGCGAAAAGGCGGAGTACAACAGCTTTACTGTTGTCATCATCCTGAATTTGCGGGCGCGCATTGTGGGAATCGTGGTGGACTCCGTGAGCGACGTGATGGAGTTGCCTCCCGATGCCTTGAAGGCGGCTCCGGATATTGACAGCGTGATCGATAGTGGGGCCGTCATGGGGCTTGGCTCGCTCGGGGATCGCATGTTGATCCTGCTGGATATTGAACGTTTGATGTCGGCGCCGGATATGGGATTAGTCAGTTCTGGTGAGTAAACCTGACCATCGGGGACGGATGAAAGCAATAAATAGTGTGATTGACCCAATATGAATGCACGCCTTGCCGCAGATTCTCTGAGTGATGCCTCTGGCATGCAAGGCCGGGAATTTGCCTGGACCAATGCAGATTTTGATCGTGTGCAGGACCTGATTTACAGGCGCGCTGGAATCAGTCTGCATGACGGTAAGCATGCCATGGTCTATAGCCGTCTGTCGCGCCGGTTGCGTGACACGGGTCACAACAGTTTTAAGGAATATCTAAGCTGGCTAGAGTCGACCGATGGCGCGGAGTGGCAGGAGTTTGTCAATGCGTTGACGACTAACCTGACTTCGTTTTTTCGGGAACAGCACCATTTCCAAATCTTCTCTGAGCATTTGCGCGCCAAGCCTGCCAGCCACCCCTGGAAGGTTTGGTGTGCGGCTGCCTCTACAGGCGAGGAGCCTTACTCGATCGTGATAACCGCGTTGGAGGCACTCGGCGCTCGCCCACATTTTTCATTGCAGGCCAGTGATATCGATTCCAAGGTGTTGGCTACTGCGGCCAATGGTGTCTACAAAGCGGAATCGCTCAAAGGGGTTAGTTCGGCGCAGATGCAGGCCTTCTTCATGCGTGGCAAGGGTGCGAACGCCGGTATGGTGCGGGTCAAGCCGGAACTCAAGCAACTGGTTGAATTTTTGATCGTCAATCTGATTAAGGACGATTGGCCATTTAGAGAGCCCTTTGACGTTGTTTTCTGCCGCAACGTGATGATTTACTTTGACGCGGAGACCCAACGCCGTGTGCTCGAACGTATTCACCGGGTCATGAAGCCCGGTGGCATCCTTTTCGTTGGTCATGCGGAGAATTTCAGTGAATCTCGCGATCTGTTTACCCTGAAGGGAAAGACCGCTTATGAACGCCGCTGATACAGGTCTGTGCACGCTTGAATTGCGGTTAGCCGGATCGCTTGAGGTCGAACTTTGGACGCTCACTTCATGAATCAACGCCTCTCTGGCTTTTTGGCAGCTTCGAGCAAATCAGCGGTGGCGATGCCGCCAACCAAAACTTTGCCGAGTGGCAGAGTTTCACGTGTTGATCAACTAAAAGCTCTACCGCGCAAGCCGGGTGAAGCCTCGTTTTTCTATGCGGATCACCACTTCCAGTACGACGCGGTTAAGGTTTTACCGGGTGAGTATTTTGTTTCCAGTGAAGAAATCGTGGTGATGACGGTTCTTGGCTCCTGTATTGCCGCCTGCTTGTGGGATGGTAGGGCCCGTATTGGCGGCATGAATCACTTCATGCTGCCTGATGGAGATACGGGAGATGGATCAGGGCGCTATGGTTCTTTTGCCATGGAGTTGCTGATCAATGAGATGCTCAAACTTGGCGCGCGCAGGGAAACCATACAGGCCAAGATTTTCGGCGGCGCCCAGGTTATGGCGGGTTTTACAACCATGAATGTAGGCGAGCGAAACACCCAGTTCGTGCAAGACTATCTGTCCACAGAACGCATTCCCATAGTTTCGCAGGACGTTCTGGATATCCATCCGCGCAAGGTCTGCTTCTTTCCGGTGACGGGTAAGGCACTGGTGAAACGATTGGCTCACTCCCATCCGGAAACGCTTGCCGTCGAAGAACGCAAAGGCAATGCGGTTACCGTGGCGAAATCCAACGCGGGTGGCTCTGTTG
>CAIQEX010000339.1 GCA_903870955.1 uncultured beta proteobacterium | reverse complement strand
CCTGACAGACGACAAGAGCTACCTGGCAGTGGACGTGAACGGGCTGAACGCAGACCTGATTGGCCTGGAGAGCGTGCTTGTATTCCACGTCAGCGGAGTTGCAGTGCAACTCAACAAGGCAAGCGACAGCGACAACAACGTGGCCACCGTGGCCGCAAAGCTGGACTGGGCCTTCCTCAAGACCCACAGCAGCGGTCTGTCGATGCCCACACTGGCAATCGACAGCGCACTGGACCTGCACGCATCAGGCCACGTGGCCTTGAACGCACTGAGCGGCGTGTTGGTGGCCACCAGCGACTTCACCCTGGATCTGGGTCAGGTCAGCACCACAGCAGCGAGCAACGGAGTTACCTTCACCAACGCCAACGCTGCAGTGATCACACTGACCACAGCGAGCCTGTTTGTGGGTGCGGGCGGCTCGTTGAGCGTGGACAGCAGCGCCGGCACCGTGGTCAATGGCAACCTGGGCTTTGGTGGAAGCGTAGGCAGCCTGACCGTGGTGAGCATCAAGGACACCAAAGGCACCACAATCCTGACAGACGACAAGAGCTACCTGGCCGTCGACGTGAACGGGCTGAACGCAGACCTGATTGGCCTGGAGAGCGTCCTTGTGTTCCACGCCAGCGGAGTTGCAGTGCAACTCAACAAGGCAAGTGACAGCGACAACAATGTTGCTACGGTGGCGGCCAAGTTGGACTGGGGCTTCCTCAAGACCCACAGCAGCGGTCTGGCGATGCCCACTCTGACAATAGACAACACGCTGGACCTGCACGCATCAGGCCACGTAGCCTTCAGCCTGCTTGACTTTGTATTGGGTACCAGCGATTTCACCTTTGATACACGGACCGTCAACGTCGACCAGAACAGCAATGGCGTGTTCTCTACGGCTGAAAAAGACCTGAAGGACGCATCACTCATCAGTATCGGGTTGACCAACCTGAATGCTTTCGTCGGTGTCGGCGGTAGTCTCAATTCTTCGAATGCCCTGGTTGTTGACAACGCGACCGGGTTCTCAGTGTCTGGCGGTTCGCTGGGCCTGGTCATCATCAAGGCCAATGCCACTTCGATTGCCGGCGACAACCGCACCTACATTGCTACCACCGCCATGGTGCAGCAAGCCAGCTTCGTGGGTCTGCCTTCCGACATCAGCATTCGGGCGGCCGACATATCGGTGGATATCAACAAGGCGTCTGGTGTGGTGCCGCTCAGTGCAACTGCGCAGGTTCCGAGCGCCCTTGACTGGACCAAGGCCGTTGATTTGAATGCAGATGGTGTCTTTGGCGACAGCGTGACGGTCGGAGGGCGGACGATCGCCTTGACCACCGCCTTTACCGGTGTATCCGGCAAGTTGGGCCTGAGTGCTTTCAACGTGGTTCAGGTTTTTGCGTCCTTTGACATGTCGATTCGCAGCGTGGATATTGATGTTGACCATGACGGTCTGATCAACCCGGATGCGCTCCATCCGGCGGATCTGCACAACGCGCAAATGCTGACTTTTGACATGCGTTTGCTGCCGATGGTCCGTAGCGTCAACTCTGCCACTTACGATGCCTTGAAGCCAAGCTCCGTTACCGGCACGCCAGACATGCCGGGCTTCTTTGCTGGTGTACCGGGCAGCGTGGGCTTCCAGGTGAATTCCGGTCAACTGACTTTGGTCAGCATCAAGGCCAACACCAATGTGGCCTTCAGTGTCGACACCACCCGCAGCTACACCATGTTGCAGGCCAAATTGCAAGGCATTGGTTTGGTGGGCATTCCAAGCAGCCTGAACATCGGAATTCCAGACCTGAATTTCAGCTACAACGGCGTTTCGACTGGCAAACCGGGTATTCCTGCGGGCTCTCTGCCATCGTTGAACTGGACCAATTCCATCAACCTCAACCCAGGTCTGGGCAGCTTTGCGATTTCGCCCATCGTCATTGGTGGCCTGCCAATCAACCTGGCTGACCTGACCGGCATGTCGATCAACGGCTCGATCACGCTCAACCTCGCAGGTTCGGTGCTCGCCTATGGTCTCTTCAAGTACGACCAGCTGTCGGGCGTCAGTGGCAGCGTGGCAGGAAGCGCCGGTGCGATCACCTTGGCAAACGCAAGTGGCATGCATTTGTCGCTCTCGAACATGCAATTCTTCGTCGGTGTCAATGCTGATTTTGTGAAAGATGCAAGCGGCAATGTGACCGCCCTGGATACCAGCAAAGCGATTGGTTTCAGCGCCAGTGACGCATCGTTGAATGTGTGGATCCTGAAAGAGGGCACAGCCAACGGTCGCTCATGGACGGCGGTTTCTGCAGCGGTAGGAGCTATGGCCGTCAATGGATTGCCATCTGATTTGGCTCTTGAAATACTGAATCTGAATTTGGCTTACAACGCTGCGTCAGACGGCAACAAACTGAATTGGACTGCTCTGTCGGCACTGGCCTCGCATCCGCTTGGCACGGGTGTGAGCAGCCTGAGCGCGATCGACCAAAACACCACACTCTCTATTGGCGGCACGCTGTACCTGAACATCTCTGGTTTTGTCACGGTTCTGGCGACGTTCACGATCGACCAGAAGTCCGGCGTCGCCATCAATGACGGTAAGCTGGTTAGCGTTGCGGACCCAGCCACTACGAACGTGCTGATCCTGCACATCACTGGCGCGTACTTCTTTGTCGGAACGGGCGGCAGCGTTAATAAAAACGGCTACAGCAACGCCCAGAACACCAGCGATTTCGTAACCGACCTGGGCAACATGGGAGCCGTGGGCTTCTATGCCAGTGGCGCCACCCTGGATCTGGCCATCATCGGCTCGGGCACGGGCACGACCGCACGCAAGTGGATGGGCATAGGTGCCCACATTGATTCGATTGGCGTGGTTGGATTGCCAGACGGGTTCACCCTCAAAGTCAAAGACCTGGATTTCTTCTTCAACGTGGCGGCAAGTGACACCACGCGCATGGACTGGCATGGCTTAAGCCTTTCTGGTGCCGGCCTCACCCTGGGCAGTCTGGCGAACTTCGATAACTCGGTTGAATTTGCGGTGTCTGCCACCATCAATATTTCGATCGCCAACTTTGTCACGATCAGCGGCAGT
>CAIQEX010000338.1 GCA_903870955.1 uncultured beta proteobacterium | reverse complement strand
CCATGCAGCATGCAACCAACAACCTGCCACCCCGCAACATCGTCGTTGCCATTCAGCTTATTTGGCTAACGATCGTGGTGAACGTCTTCATGATGGCAGTGGACTTCGATGACACGGGCATCGACGCCATGGTCCTCAACAGCCTGTTGCTGGTGATCAATGCGTTTGTGGTGATCAAAATTACAGCGCGCAAGAATTGGTCACGCATTGTTTACGCGTTTCTCGTGGCCCTGGATGTGGCGTTGATTTTGGCCTTTGGTTTGGACGAAGTGACGGACCTCGATATCCTGGTCACGTACATTCTGCTGGCTCTGGAGTGTTGGGCCCTGGTCAATCTCTTTGGTGCCGAGGCGGATCGTTGGTTCAATCTACAAGTTGATTAACAGATTGCTTGCTTGTTATTGGGCGCTGCCGAAAAATAGGGGCCTTTTGAATCGGCGAACTAACCCATAGACATCATTTGGTTTTTGGAGCATCCACTTGTGGCAGTTCGGCAAAGCCAAATGCGTAGGGGCTTAGCCGGTAGTCCAGCTCAATACCCCCGTGTTCAGGCGTCTGGGTCAATGCATCAATTTCTTCTGCGCTCAGTGGATGTATTTTGGCGACATCCCGTTCCCGGCTAAATACTTTGTGGCGCCATTGATAGACCTCGGACAGCTTGTCCTTGTAGGTGTAGGAATGGTTGTTGTCGTTGTAGTAGTCGTCAAATTTTCCACGTCCCAGATAGATGGCATTGGAACCTTCGTAACCGGTTTTTTCGTAGGTCACTGGATCGGTATTCAAGAAGTACGACCAGTCTCCGGGTACGAAATTATTCGCCGCAATTCCAGACGCCAATGCCACCATTTTTCCAGGCCGCTTCAAATCCTGTGGAGTTGCTTCTTTCTCGAAATACCAGGCAGCACCGGGCTCGATATAAGCCAATGGATCGCCATCCGCCATCAGACGCTCCTCAATGAGTTTCGTCGTTGCCATGTCTTTTTTGATTCTGCGGTAATAGTCCAGAACACCCTGCAGGACAATCAACTTGGTTGCGGTGTAGCAGCCAATGGCATAGCGCTGGGGATGTATGAATACATCGTTAACGGCCATGTGCAATGATCGATTTGGCCTTAGATCGCCACGGTTCCAGTACTTGTTGTTCCAGCGCGCAGAACCCCCATTAGGCCACTGCAATTCGATGGATTCTGACCACGCCACGATGTTTTGCCGCACACCGATTTGGTCTTGAACTGCCCGTGGCGTGCATGCTGAGCCGGAAAAAAGGGTTGTTCGACCACTTTGAAGCAAGGCCAGAAGAATTTCTTTTTTGGAGACTGTAACCACGGTCTTTGGTTTGCTGCCGCCACTCGGCAATTGAATCAACTCTTCCCGCAAATCAATACCCACCTGGTGGATCAGCCCAAGCGTATCCGTGCCGTGAATGGGGTCCAGACGCAGGAACTGCAGAACGGATTGCGCGGCATCCACATTGCGGTTGTAGGTCTCGGGAGCAACGCCCAGACTTTGAAAGTACCGTGACACGGACTCTGAAAGTTCAGCCAGATCTACCCCTGGACAATAGAAAACAATGCCCTGTTGGTTGATGGCGTGACCCGCAGGCAAAAGGGGTTCATTTTGGCTTTCGGAGGTTCCACTTGCGGCACCAGCGGCCAAGGAAAAAACGCTACAAATAAACGCAACAACCCACTGCTGAACCATTATTTTCATATTTACTCCCTGATGGCTCTGAGAAACGACTATGCGTCCAGAATCAATATTCACCCGATATTAGTCGAATTGGTAAATTTGAATCCGGGCTGCGCAGGATTCACCCATTTGCGGGATGTTGAATATCAATATAAAAATATGATCGACTCCAATAAAAATTATTGGGAGTCGGAATGCGGTTTTTCACTATCGGAGTGTCAGTCAATAGCCTGTCAATGGCCCTGGCAATTGGCCTATCAAAGACCTCACCCACCCATTAGGCGTTTCCGAGCTCCAATGTTCAGGAGGTTTCTGGCAGTCTGACCGCGGCCAGGATGGCCGGGCTGTCACCCAGCACTTTGCTGAAGTGACCCAAGCCCGCAGTGTCCTCCAGTAGCACTGCGCTGCCGGCGACGATCATTTGGCTGTCGCCATTGCTGGCCTCGAAATGCATCTCTCCTTGAGGCACGAATATCCACATGCGTATCGGCGAGGGGTGCATTTCTCCAATCCAGCCAACAGGCAAATGCATGAATCCGCATTCGGTAGCCGGCAACAGGGGCGAAACACCAAAGGGCATGGCGGGCGGCGCAAAGTTCTGTAATGTCACCGCGACAGTCACCGTGTCGAACCGCGAGCCGCCACTTGCGTCAGCCCACAGTCGGAGAAAAGTTATTTCTGTTGACACTAACGCCCATTCATTGGTCGCAGTACCAAATTAGGCTGGACCTGCAGCAACTGGGGGTTTCGGGGGCGTGGGTTGCCGTTCCACCCGTTCCAGAACCGGGTCCAGGCAGGCCCATGCGGGTGCACTGCTGGCCCAAATGTTGACGCTGGGTTTAACCGTTGACGGGTCATCCAAATTTCCTACCCGCACAACCCTGAACTGAGGGCGCGCAGAAGACTTGGCAAAAAGATGGGTGCCGCATGTCGGACAAAATTGACGCGTGACGTCATTGCCACTGTCAGACTTCTTGGTGTGCTCGGACAAACTACCGGAAATGGTGAGTCCCTCTGTAGCAACCAATAGATTCGCCAATCCGTTGGCCGAAAGATGCTGGCAATCTCGACACCAGCAAATGCGGGTTGCCAGAGGCTCCGTAGCCAACTTGAAGGTCACAGCACCACACAGACACTTTCCGGTTCTTTCAGGCATTGGTTGTTCCTCCAGGCGCAAGTCGATTGCAAGAATATTCGATGCAAACCATTGTAGGACGCCGCAGCGGGATGCGGCTTATCCCATGACCACGTGTCAACAGCCCATCACCTGACACCGCTTAGCGCCCCGAAGCGCTTGCGGCGCGGTTGGTGACGCATGGCGAAATGTATGAACCAGTGTGCAAATTGGTAAAAAAATGTACACTGGCGAACAAAATACCGCCATTAAATGCAAAAAACGCTTCATAGTCAGTGCTATCGCCAAAACAACTCCAAGAGCCATGCACCTTTTATCTGGCGCATGGCAAAGCAGCGATTTCTTCACAACTTTTTTGATCTGTCGAGTTTTCGGAGTCCGAAAGCCGCCGATACCCATGTACGGAAACTTTAAATACCAGCAGTTGCGCAATGTCGGCATCTCTCAGGAGAAGGCCTTGCAGATGGCTGCGTTTATCAAAATCTCCTCCTTTGAAGAGGGTCAGGTCATCTGGAGCAAAGGCTCCAAAATCTCTGCCTGGAGGTTCATCATTACCGGTATGGTGGCGGCCTCTTTGGAATCGCCCCGCGGTCTGTTGATGCCAATCAGTATTTACGGCGAAGGCTCGTGGTTTGGTGAACAGTCCATCATCAATCGAAAAACCAGCTATGCCGATTTTGTCTGCCTCTCGTCTACCGAAGTCATGAGTATTTCAGACGATATCGTGCTGGAACTCATGGAGACTCAACCGACCTTTGCGCTCTATCTGACACGACTCATGGCTTGGAGGGTTCAAAAAACCTCGGAAATGCTGATGCTGATGAAGTTCGGCAACCCGTGCCTGCGGGTGGTGATGGGCTTGTCCCAGTTTGCTGAGGCGCTTTTCTACCACTCGGATCGCCCGCCCACCATTGGCTTTGGCCAGGGGGTTGAAATTCCTGTCAAACAGAAACTGCTAGCGGACTTGTGTGGGGTTTCGAGAACCATTTTTTCGGAATACGTTCAGAAGCTCGCCGCCGAAGGTTGGTTGACCATTTCATACGGCAAGCTCGAAATTCTCTCGTTACCCAATTGGAACAAGTTTTCCAACAAGCAGCGCGAGCGCCAATTCAACGATTTGAATCCCACTTTTGAGGAGTTACTCAAAGAGATCAAGGGGGAATCGCTATAGCGGTCAGGGACGACGCTGCTACGACCGCTTCGTGGCAATCAATGGCTTGACCTGGGGTGCCTGGACGGCGGGCCGATCGGGTTCGATCTGCGTCAGCGGTTGCACCTCGACCAGGGTCGCCAGGCAGCGCCGGGTCAAATCCTGGTAGGTCTCGGTGCCAGTGCGTTTCCAGGCCACCTCTTCATCCTTAAGCAGGCGTATGACCTTGGCTGGCACACCGGCCACCAGCGTTTGCGCCGCCACCTTCACGCCGGCCGGCACGAAGGCGCAAGCCGCCACGATGGCGCGCTCGCCCACCTCGGCCTCGTCCATCACCACCGCATTCATGCCCACCAGTGCATCGCGGCGCACGGTGCAGCTGTGCAGCACGGCGCCGTGGCCGATGTGGCCGTTTTCTTCGACCAGCGTGTCCTGCTGCGGAAAGCCATGCATGACGCAGTTGTCCTGCACATTGGCACCGGCCAGCAGCACGATGCGACCGAAGTCACCGCGCAGGCTGGCGTTGGGCCCCACATAGCAGTTCGGGCCGATGTGCACATCGCCGATGAGCACGGCGGTAGGGTGCACATAGGCGCTGGGGTGCACCACCGGGATGACCCCTTCAATCGAATAGCAAGGCATGTGCTTTAGCTGCGCTTGGCAACCAACGTCAGGATGTCGTAGCTGGCCACCAACTCACCGAGCTGGTTGGTGACTTCCACGTCCCACGCCACCACGCCCTGGCCCACGCCCTTGGCGTCGACTTTGTTGCGGTCGATCTTGCGCTTGGCCGTCAGTCGCGCCTGGATGGTGTCGCCGATGCCCACGGGTTTGACAAAGCGCAGCGTGTCCAGACCGTAGTTGGCCAGCACCGGACCCGGAGCGGGGGACACAAACAAACCCGCCGCAGCGGACAACACAAAATAGCCGTGCGCAATGCGTTTGCCGAAAGGCGAATCCTTGGCCGCCACTTCGTCAAAGTGCATGTAAAAGTAGTCGCCCGAGATGCCGCCAAAGGCGACGATATCGGCCTCACCCACGGTGCGGCGGTGCGTCAGCAACGAGTCGCCGATTTTCAGATCTTCGAAGTAGCTGCGGAACGGGTGCACCACGGTGTCGGTGACCTTGGCACCGCGCACGTGCTCGCCGGTGACGGCGGCCAGCATGCTGGGCGAACCCTGCACGGCAGCGCGTTGCAGGTAATGCTTCACGGCCCGCAGGCCACCCAGTTCTTCACCGCCACCGGCGCGACCCGGGCCACCGTGTTTGAGTGTCGGCAACGGTGAGCCGTGGCCGGTGGATTCGACAGCCGATTCGCGGTCCAGAATGTGCAGTCGACCATGCCACGCGGCCATGGCCGGAATGGCCTTGGCAGCCACGGCCGTGTCGTGCGTTACCAGCGTGGCCACCAGGCTGCCCTGACCGCGCGCCGCCAAAGCCAACGCTTCATCCAGACCTTCGTAAGCCATGACGGTGCTGACCGGACCGAAGGCTTCGACGGTGTGCACAGAGTCCACGTCCATGGGTTTGCGGCAGGCCAGCAAAGTTGGTGCGCAGAAGGCACCGTGTGCGGTGCCCTCGCCAACCCAGTCTGCCTTGCCTGCGTAGACCAGTTCTGCATCCTGGCGCAGCAGCGCAATGCGTTCGGCCACGTCGGCCTGTTGCGCGTGCGAAGCCAGTGGGCCCATACGGACGCCCTCGACGGACGGATCGCCGACGCTGGTTTTGGCCAGGCGTGCAGCCAGTTTTTCACACACCGCATCCAGGTGTTTGGCCGGCACGATGGCGCGGCGAATAGCGGTGCACTTCTGCCCGGCCTTGACGGTCATCTCGCGCGCCACTTCTTTTACAAACAGCTCAAACTCTTCGTCGTCCGGACTGACATCGGGCCCGAGGATGGCGCAGTTGAGCGAGTCGGCCTCGGCGTTGAAGGGGATGGAATTCGCAATCAGATTCGGGTTCAGACGCAGACGCGCCGCGGTGTCAGCCGAGCCGGTGAAGGTGACCACATCGGCACCATTCAAACGGTCCAGCAAATCACCCGTGCCACCGATCACCAACTGCAAGCTGCCCTCGGGGAGGATGCCCGATTGCACGATCAAACGCATCGCCGCCTCTGTGAGATAGCTGGTGGCGCTGGCCGGTTTGCCAATGCAGGGCATGCCCGCCAGAAAGCTGGGGGCAAACTTTTCCAACAGGCCCCAGACCGGGAAGTTAAAGGCATTGATGTGCACCGCCAAACCACCACGCGGCACCAGCACATGGGTGCCGGAGAAGCCGCCCTTTTTGCCAATCGCAAAGGCCGGGCCTTCATGCACCAGGTTGCCGGAAGGCAACTCGTTGCTGCCAATGGAAGCATAGGCAAAAAGGGTGCCGGCGCCGCCATCGATATCGATCCAACTGTCCACTTTGGTTGCACCGGTGTGGGCCGACACGGCATACAACTGTTCCTTGTGTTCCATCAGGTACTTCGCCAGCGCTTTGAGGCGCTGGGCACGTTCCTGAAAGTCCAGGGCCATCAGGGCGGGCAGGCCTTTGCGGCGCGCATGCTCCACCGCCTCGGCAAAGTCGAGCGCTTCCGCGTGGGTATGGGCGATGGTGTTGCCGTTGACGGCGCTGCGCAGCGCGCTGGCGGCTTGCGTGCCCTGCCAACGGCCACCGATATAGCTTTGAAGAATCTGGGTCATGGTGTCTCTAAAAAATGGGGACTAGCGTTCGTCGAAGCTGATGGTCACGGCTTCGGAAGTGGGGCGCGACTGGCACGAGAGCACAAAGCCCTTGTCGGTCTCCCAGCTTTCCAGACCAAAGTTTTTGTCCATGGCCACGCTGCCGGTCATCACCTTGCAGCGGCAGGTAGCGCAGACGCCGCCCTTGCAGGAAAACGGCAGGTCCAGGCCGGCGGCCATGGCCACCTCCAGCACCAACTCGTCGGGGTTCATGTGCAGCGCGTGCGACTTGCCGTCCAGCACCACGGTGAGTGCCACCTGGCCACCCCCAGGCAGTTTCAGATTGGCCACGGCGGCTTGACGCGCTTCAGGCGTGAGCGCCTCCAGCGAGGGTGAAGTAAAGCGTTCGGTGTGGATTTGCTTGGCCGGAACACCGGCGGCCAGCAAGGCCTTTTCCGTCACTTCGATCATGACCTCGGGGCCGCAGATAAACACCTCGTCCATGCTGGCCACAGGCAGCAGCGTGTCGATGATGTTTTGCACCTTGGCGGCATCGATGCGGCCCTCCAGCAAGTCCACCTCCTGCGCCTGGCGCGAGAGGATGTGGATCAGCGTAAGGCGGTCGGCAAAGCGGTCTTTGAGGTCTTGCAGCGCTTCGTTGAACATCACCGAATTCATGCTGCGGTTGCCGTACACCAGCGTGAACTTGGACTCGGGCTGGTCTTCGAGTGTGCTGGCCATGATGGACAGAATCGGGGTGATGCCCGAGCCTGCGGCAAAGGCCACGCGGTGCAATGCCCGCGGGCGCTTGGAGACAAAACGGCCTTCGGGTGGCATCACCGACAGCGTGTCGCCAGCCTTCAGGTTGCCGGCAGCCCAGTTGGAGAAAACACCGCCTTGCATCGGGCGAATGCCCACCACCAGTTCGCGTTGGCGGCGCAGGTGGCTGTGCGTTGAACAGATGGAGTAGCTGCGTCGCACATCGGCACCTTCAATCTGGTGGCGCAAAGTCAGGTACTGGCCGGGTTGAAAGTCAAAGCGTTCGAGCAGGTCGTCGGGCACATGGAAGGCGATGGCGACCGAGCCGGCTGCCTCGGGGCTGACCCGGGCAACGCGCAAATCGTGAAAACGGGGTGATGCAGTCTTGGTGGGGGCGGGTTTGAATGGGGTTAATAGGGTTTGAAGTAATCAAACGGTTCCATGCACTTCAGGCAGCGGTACAAGGCTTTGCACGCGGTGGAGCCAAAGTGCGAAATTTCGGTGGTGTTGTCGGAGCCACATTGCGGGCAGGCCACGGTTTCCCGCTCCACCAGGCCTTTGCGCGGCGCAAAGGCAATCACACTGGCGCCGGCAGCCGCAGCACAGGCGCTTTTCACCGGCGGCGCGATGCCGTAGGCGCGCAGCTTATCGCGCGCCTCGGGCGTCATCCAGTCGGTGGACCAGGCCGGTGCCAGTTGGGTAATGACGCGGGCCGCCACACCGGCGCGCGACAAGGCATTGACCACATCGTCCTCCATCTGACCCATGGCCGGACAGCCGCTGTAGGTAGGGGTGATCACCACCTCCAAACCGTTTGCTCCCTGGCGCACCGCGCGCAGGATGCCCATCTCGCGCAGGTTCACCACCGGAATTTCCGGGTCGGTCACCGCCTCCAGCAATTCCCAAATGGCATGGTGCGCCTGGGTCTGCTGGCTTTGCGCCAGTGGTCCGTCCGGCAAACCGCCGGGTGGCAATGGCTGCGCGGTGAATGGGGCAGGCAAGGACATGCTTGTTACCAGACGGCCTCGGGGTGCGCTCGGGCCAGGCTTTGCATTTCTGCCAGCACAAAGCCCAGATGCTCGGAGTGCACGCCATGCTTGCCGGTGGTGACAAAACCGCTGCTGGACGGAACCTTCAGCGTGGCCGCCTGCAGCGTGTCGCCCACCATGGCTTCCCACTCCGTTTTGAAGGCGGACATGTCGACACCGGCACCGGTCTTGACGGCGGCGGTTTCCATGGCGCTGGCGCTCCAGAACTCTTGGGTAAACGGCATTAGGTAATCAAAAGCCGCTTGCATGCGGGCATGCGATTCGTCCGTGCCATCGCCCAGGCGCAGCACCCAATCGTG
>CAIQEX010000337.1 GCA_903870955.1 uncultured beta proteobacterium | reverse complement strand
TCGATGCCCAAAAGCATGGGTTGAAAACGGCCTTGATTGCATTGCGGGCACAGTGATTCAGGTCAAATGCATCGTTTGCAAGGCAAGTCTGTGCCATTTGCTTTGATGCGGAAGGTTTAACAGGCTCTTCGGCGCAGTATTATTGGCAGCATGGGCTAAGAGCCGTTGTGCCGGAACCTGGTTTTCTGGGATCGGGCTCGTCAGGGATGACCAGTCACCATCGACGCAAGAGGGGATAAAGTAAATGAAGATGTTCGGAACCAATTTTTCGTGGAGAGCAATCTTCAGCGTTGGGCCTCAACTGCTGGCCGTCGGCATGACTGCTGCGGCACTTGTTGCGTGCGGTCCTGGCCTCAGCTCTTTGGGCCCCTTCACCATTGGTGGCGCGGTGACCGGATTGAGCGGAACGGTAGTCTTGCAAAACAACGGTGGGGACAATTTGAGCCTCACCGCCAACGGCAATTTTGTCTTCGCGACCAAGCTAGCCAAGGATGCTGCCTATGCCGTGACGGTACTCACTCAGCCCGTCGGTCAGATATGCACGGTGACTAACGGCAGTGGCACGGCCACCGACAAAGTCACTTCCGTGTCCGTGGATTGCCTGGCCCAATGGAAGGGGACCAAGCAACTCGGGGGGGCAGGGGCAGAGAGTTTTGGCCAATCGGTCGCCATCGATACCCGTGGCAACGTGTATGTCGCAGGCGACACCTCGGGTTGGCTAGACGGCAACACACTGGCAGGAACCAGTGATGCCTTTGTCACCAAGTACAACATCAGCGGCGTCAAGCAATACACGCAACAACTGGGTGTCGGTGGGGGTGAAACGATTGGTCGGTCGGTTGCCATCGATACCAGTGGAAATGTCTACGTGGCTGGATATACCTCGGGCAAGTTAGACCTTGACCCGAAGGTTGGCAACGTCGACTCCTTCTTCACCAAGTACAGCAGCAGTGGGGTCAGGCAATACGTACGACAGTTGGGTGTGTCGGCGGCAGAGACCTATGGTCTCTCAGTTGCCACGGATGCGAGCGGAAATGTTTATGTCGCAGGGTATACATCCGGCAGGTTAGGTACCGACCCTCAGGTAGGTAACACGGACTTCTTCGTTAGCAAATACAACAGCAGTGGGGTTTGGCAATTCACCAGGCAACTTGGGGCGTCGGGGGCAATTACCGTAGGCCGCGCTGTCACCACGGATTCCAACGGGAATGTGTATGTGACAGGCTATACGACGGGTGGTCTGGACGGAAACACTTTGGCGGGGACCACGGATTTCTTCGTCACCAAATACGATAGTCTCGGAGTCAAGCAATCCACATGGCAACTGGGCGTAACAGGGGCAGATACCAGTGGTGGATCCGTCGCTGTCGATTCCAGCGGGAATGTCTATGTGGCGGGCGATACGGCTGATGGACTGGACGGTAACGCGAAGGTTGGAGACACCGACTTCTTTGTCACCAAGTACAACAGCAGCGGGGTCAGGCAATTCACTTGGCAAATGGGGGCTCTGGCCGCAAATACGGTTGGTCGCTCTGTTGTCGTGGATGCCAAGGGTAATGTGTATGTGGCGGGCGAAACCAGCGGTGTTCTTTCCAACGAGCCGCTGACCGGAACCAAGGACTACTTCATCGTCAGCTACAACAGCAGCGGGGTCATACATTACCTCCACCAGATGGGGATCGCTGGGCGGGAAACCGTCGGCCAATCGCTCGCGCTCGATGCCAGCGCCAATGTTTACATCGCTGGCTATACGTCAGGCGGGCTGGATGGCAATGCATTGACAGCCGGTTTAGGCTATTTCTTTGTCACGAAATACGATAGCAACGGTGTCAAGCAGTAACCAGTAGCAGGGCTTTAGGCTTCTGAAAATTTGGCTTGAATTCGTCACTATGACGTGACACGGCCTGTTGTCAGGCTAATGCAGCGCTGAAATTCGTTTCAGCTTCTCGCGTGGTTATTGGCCATCATGCGCCCCAAGTCGCTTTTTATGCGGTATTGGCAGCATATTTTGGCTTTCCTCCCTCCTTTTTAAGCAAATTTTCCCATTTTCAGCGGATTTTTTGCTGTTTCCAAAAGGCCCGCCGCCAAGTCTCAGAACCTGATTTAGGTCCACGAGGCTCTCAAATTGATGGAAATCTTTTTGATAAAAGCGGTAATTTTACACACTTTGATTAATTTGTTGGTTGTAACAAATTGTCCTAATGTGTATCTGCGGTAAATACTAGTCAGGCCTGAAGTTAACTGGTCAATGCAATGCGAAATGCAGGTTTGGGTCGATTGTCTTGACTATCGCGCTGGAGGGAGGGAGTTGAAGGAGTCTGTTGTTGCGGTTAATTACGCAACCCCGGGGATAGCCCGAAATAGATGACGTTAGCTTCAACTGCAGCGAGAAGGATAGACAAATGGCAGCCGGTCCAAGACGGTGTGATCAATGCAAGTGCCTTGGTGGTCTTAAATATTTATTAACTGTGCGCGGTCCTTTTGACAACTGCGCGTCTTTAGAGAAGGAAGTTATCGTGAGAAACAAGTTCAAACTAAGCCGCGTTGCGGCCTCGATCGCGGTAGCGATCACCGGTCTAAGTGTCTCGCAATTGACAATTGCAGGCGCAGGTTTTGCAGACGCCATCCAGCCTGATGGCGTGACAACTTTCCGCAAGGCGACCTTTTTCGCCTACAGCCCGTCTGGCACCCGCGACACAGCGGTGCCTGAAGACGACCTCCTGACAGTTGGCGGCACGAAGCGCACAGCCAACTACACCGGTAAGGCACTGCGCAAGTTCGTGGACCCGCTGCCCATTCCTGGCAAAGTGGGTGCTTTGTCTGACGGAACGGTCAAGTACATCCCCGTGGCCGTGCCTTCCAAGTGGGTCAATCCCCAAGGCGTGACGACCAACAACGACTACTACGAAATCGGTATCGTTGAATATGCCGAGAAGTTCCACTCTGACCTGAAAAAGGCCAGCAAAATGCGCGGCTACGTGCAGATCGACCATTTGGCGTCCAACGGTCTCGGCGAGTTGCCCGGTAGTAAGAAGGTAGCCTTGACCTACCCTGGCGGCGCGCCCATCATGATTGCCGCCACCGACAAAAATGGCAAGCTGACCGGTGGTCCCAAGGTTCAAGCCCTGGCCGTCGAAGCTCCCCATTTCCTGGGCCCGGTCATTGCGGCCAACAAAGACATCCCGACCCGCCTGAAGGTGCTTAACCTGTTGCCCGTTGGCCGTGCTCAATGGGTTGAAGGCGTCAAAACGGAAATCGATCCGGTGTCGGGCGATGCTGTGAGCGTGCCAACCTTCACGGTTACCGCGCGCAACGGCGACCTGTTCCTGCCTGTTGACAAGTCCATTTTGGGTGCCGGTGTCGGCCCCGATGGTCTGACCGAATACACACAAAACCGCGCTTCTGTGCACTTGCACGGTGGCGACACACCCTGGATCAGCGACGGTACACCGCATCAGTGGATTACACCGGCTGGTGAAAATGACCCGGCAGTACCGCTGAGCTTGGCTGCCGCCTTCAATGACGCCAACGGCAACCTCGACCCCAACATGTTGGACAGCTACATCAAGGGTGTGAGCACCCGCAACGTGCCTGACATGAACGACCCAGGCGACGGCGCCATGACGCTGTACTACCCCAACGGCCACACAGCCCGCATGGAGTGGTACCACGACCACACTTTCGGCTCGACCCGCCTGAACGTGTACGCTGGTATGGCCTCCGCTTACCTGGTGACTGACTCTGTCGAAGCAGCCCTGATCAATGGCGGTCCTGTTGGCCCTGTTCCCGCTCCCGGCGCTAACGACACCAGAAAAACCGTAGCGGCTGTATTGCCGCCCGCAGATCGCACCATTCCTTTGGTGCTGCAGGACCGCACTTTCGTGCCGAACGACATCGACCTGCAAGACGCACACTGGAACACCACTGCCTGGGGTGAGCCTGGCGACTCCTGGTTCCCCCATGTGTACGAAACCGTGCAGGACCCCAACCAAGCCAACAACTGGAACACTGTAGGCCGCTGGCACTATGGCCCATGGTTCTGGCCTGTGTTCCCTGCGCTGTACAGCCTGCCAGAAGGCACCTACTCGCCCTCAGGCTTTGAAAACACCGTGACCACCACGCCTGAAGGCTGGAACGATACGCCTATCGTCAACGGTGTGGCCTATCCGACACTGGAAGTGGAACCCACGACCTACCGTTTCCGCATGCTGAACGCGTCCAACGACCGCATGATGACCGTCAACATGTTTTTAGCCAAGGCTGATGCCACGCTGGCTGATGGCACGGTTATTCATGCGGCACATCCACAATTGGATGCCGCTGGCTTACCCGTACTTGATTCCGCAGGCCAACCGGTCATGGTGCCCGTCGAGTCTGAAATCGACATGGTGCCCGCTGGTGCCCCGTTGGCAGCGAATGCCTGCGCACCAATTCCTGATGGAAAAGGTGGGTTTGTTGATGCGCGCCGTCCAACCTTGTTGGCTAACGGCACTTGGTGCACTCCCGTAACCTGGCCCACCGACGGTCGCCTGGGCGGCGTTCCCAGCCCTGCAGGTGTCGGCCCTGCCATGTATCAGGTTGCCAACGAATCTGGCTGGTTGCCCAAGGTTGCCACCTATGAACCCACCCCCATCAACTACATTCAAGACAAGGGTCGTATCGTTGTTCTGAACGTTGATTTGGGCAATTCCGGCTTGCTGATTGCTCCGGCAGAGCGTGCCGACGTGGTGGTCGACTTCACCGCCTACGCTGGCAAGACACTGCTGGTATACAACGACTCTGGCGCTCCCGTACCTGCTGGCGACCCCCGCAACGACCTGTTCACCGGCGTGGGCGACCAGGCTGGCCAGGGCGGTGCTGAAGACACCAAGCCAGGCTATGGCCCGAACACCCGCACCATGATGCAAATCAAGGTGAAAGCAGCATCGGCCACGACACCTGCGGCAAACTTCAGCCCTGCTGCTTTGGACACGGCCCTGCATGACGCCTACTTCTCCGACGACGAGCGTCGTCCAGTCGTGGCACAAGATGTGTACTCGGGCTTCAACCCGGATTGGGCTAACCTGAAGCCAGTCGACATGTATGGTGACATCTACCTCGGCTCACTGAAGAACCCGACGTTCGTGTTCACCCCCGGCAAATTGAGCGATGGTGGCATTGCCAACGTGCTGCTTGACAAGGATCCCATCACGGGCGTGGTGACGAGTGGCGGTCATGGTTACGTCCATGCACCCTCCGTGACCATTGATGCGCCATTGGACGCGACAGGTCAAGCCGCGACCGCTGTGGCCACCATGAAGGTTGACCAGATCGCCGTCACCAACGCGGGCTTGGGCTACACCACGGCGCCGCTGATGAGCTTCTCCGGTGGCGGTGGCAATGGCGTAATGGCCAATGCCTATCTGCGTGTCAACATGGATGCTGCTGACCTGAACAATGGGCCCAAAGTTACGGCTCCAGGCGCAGGCTACCCAGCCAGCACCCAAATGAAGGTCAGCTTCACTCCTTCCCCCGCTGGTGTGGCGGCAACGGCAACCGGCTATGCCATGACCAATGCGTCGGGCCAAGTCAGCAGTATTGTCGTGACCAGTGCTGGTTCGGGCTACACCTCGATTCCGTTGGTTACGATCCTCAATAGGACAGTCCTCAACAATGCCCTCGTTGGTGGAAAGGGCGCCAAGGCTACCGTGACCGGTCTGGTCGATGCGATCGTCCTGTACGGTACCGACCACACGACCGCAGCCATGAATGCGCTCACCTCGGGCGGTGGCGGCTACTCCG
>CAIQEX010000336.1 GCA_903870955.1 uncultured beta proteobacterium | reverse complement strand
CTCAACCGTTTTGGCCGGCTTCGGTGCGCCTTGGAATTCAGTGCAACTCGACGGAGCGCTGCATCTCACTTCCCCAGGACTGAGCCTGACATCGACAGCCTCCCGGTTCACCTTGGCAGGGGCGATGACATTGCAGGCTATCGACATGCGCTCGCGACTTTCCGGCACCCTGCCAATGGGAACATACCAACTCGATTTGCGAGGCGGATTGCGCCCGGTGTTGCAGCTCAATACGGTGCAAGGAAGCCTGCAATTGAACGGTAGCGGCTTTTGGTCTGGTTCGCGCCTGCATATGCAGGTCATGGGCAAATCCAATGATTCGCAGCGAACTGAATTGACAGACCTGTTGAATTTCCTGGGTCAACACGAAGGCATGTTGTCGTTTGATATCCCCGCTTGATAGTGCAACAGCCAACGGAGCCGCCGCACTTCGGCACGGTCACATAGCATGCAACCGTGCCGGGCAACCCTGGCCAATCACCACGCCGGGGCGGGAATAGTGACACCGGTTGCCGTAGGTATCACTGTGAAGGTGGAGATGTTTTGTCCGCCATAACTTTGCACCGTGCTGCCTGTGCCGGTATAGCTGATGCCCGTCATCTGAACCTGCGTCGCTTTGGTGGTTTTCAGTGCAATGGTGTTGCCGGCGCTGCCGAGTTGTAATTTGGCAGTCACACCTGAGGCGTTATAGGCCATGCGGGCCGCCATCAAGAGCCCGGTGTCGTGTTGGCTGGGGCTGCGTATCGGTAGCGCGAACATCTTGTCGTATTTCGCCAGAGTTGTATTGATCAAGTCGCCCAGCAGTGAATTTTTTCCATCGTAGGCACGCAGATTCGACTGGTGAAACATCACTGAATCGATACTGGATTTCAGCAAGTACCGCAACCAGATCTCGGATTCCTTATCCAGAATTTCCGCATAACTAAGCGCATGGCTCCAGGTCGGGAACAGGCCGCCGGGTGCGTAGAAATGGTTGTACTCCGAGACCCACTCTGCAGGTGTGGACACGTTGTAATACAGATTGGTCGGGTAGCGCGGGATGATCAGAATACCAGGCTGCAAGGTACTGTAAAAGCCGGTGTTGGGACTCGGGTTGGCCCAACCGGGCTGCGACGTGTCGGACAACAGGTACTTGATGCCAAATGCCTGGGCCGCCTGGAAGAACGCTGCATTATCCAAGCCCGATATTTCGGGTTGAATCATGCTGTCTTTGGAATACAACCTGAAGCCAATTTGCTGCGCTACGTTGTGGTTGCTTTGCAGTTCGGCTTTAGCCGTGACGGCGTCCATTCCGGTCAGCACCGTATGGTCATAGGTATGGTTGATCCATTTAAACGCGTTCGGATTCCTTTTGATGGCTGGCGTCAGCGTGTCATTGGGGTATTCGCCGACCACCGTTCCGACACCGTTAAATGGCATTTCCACACGGATTTGAGCGTGGTTGACGTTGGACGACTGCAAAGTACTTTGCCAGCTGATTAACCGGTTGTAATCGGTACCCGACATCCGGTAGGTCAAACCCGTGGTGTCAGTGAGTGACCGCACATCCCAAAGATCGTCGGCAATCATGACATCGTCCGGTTGCGGGTTCAGGTAGACCTGACGCTGGCCCAGAAAGATTCCCTTGCTTACCCAATTGACCACACCATAGCCAAGCTGCAGTGTGTGGGTGAGTTCCGGGTTACCGTCGGCTGTAATGGTCAGGTTCTGGCGTCCGTTGGCATAGGTGTAAATCGAGGCAATGGCATTGTTGGCGGCGTCGACCAGCAGGGGAACCGGGTTGGTACTGGTTGTCGGTATGGCAAGGTAGGTCCACGCGTTGCTGATGGTGATCGGGTTGGTGGGCTTGAGGTAGCTAAACACTTGCGCGCCGCTCGCCGTCAAAGTGGTAGGTCGGGGCGTAGCCGCAGTATCCGCACTACCTGTCACCGTCAGACCGTAGGTGTCTGGAAGGCCTGCCGGGTACGTATAGAGCGTCGCTTGGCGTACGCGGAAGTCGGCTTCGTACTGCCACAACGCGGCCCATTCGGCCGAGGTCAGCGCGCTAGCCCAAACACCTGGTGACGCTTGGTAGGCCATATTGCCCGTGGCGAGCAAGACCCCCTGGTAATGCCCTGCCCCCAAGCCATCCGAGAGAAGCAGCGCAAAGCTCGCCGGGTTGATCGGGGTCGTGCTGTAGCTTGCCTTCATGGTGCTGGCAATCAGTGTGTCGTAAGGTACCCCGAGCTGATCCAGCGTGGCTTTGATTCCAGCGAAGACCGGCTCCGTTCCGTCCGCTGAAATCACCAACATTTTCATATCGATAGACACGGGCGTTTCGGCACGTGCCAGCCAGGGCATGCAGACCATGGCTGCCAGGGCCCAT
>CAIQEX010000335.1 GCA_903870955.1 uncultured beta proteobacterium | reverse complement strand
CGTGGCTGATTTCTGGAAACCCGGAAAAGTAGTGATCGTCGACCCCCAAACCAAAAAAGTAACCTGGGAATATTTCTTCAAAGACGGCGAGCAGATGCTTGACCACTCATCGATTGCCCGCGAGTTGCCGGATACCGGCGACATCCTGATCGTGGATGATCTGCATGACCGCGTGATCGTGGTTGATCGCAAAACCAAGCAGATCATCTGGCAGTATGGCCAGATTGGCAAAAAGGGTTACACCGCAGGCCTCTTGAATTACCCGGACGGTGTGGATATTGATGTGTTTCGAGACTGGCGCGCCATCAAATAGCAGATTTATCCCGGTTGCGCCCGTTTCGAGCGCGCAGTGGTTTCCGTATGCGGGTGCAATCTTTGCGACAATCGGCTGAAGGTCTTCAAACTGAAGGCTATTGCTTGAATGGATGGGGTTCCTAAATGCTGGGTTTTCTGCCGCCTGCTGTGCGCGGTGTTTTGTCGTTTCTTGTTCTGGCGTTCAATACCCTTTTCTGGTGCCTGTTGTTGTTTGCGCTGGCGCTTTGCAAATTCTTTTTTCCGTTTGAATCGGTGCTGGCACGCCTGGATCCGCTGATCAATGCGGTTGCCTCGTCCTGGACCAGTTTCAACAGCATCTGGATGCGCCTGGCCCATCGCACCCGCTGGACCGTGGAGGGCGTCGAGACCCTGCGTTACCGCGACTGGTACCTGGTTAATTGCAACCACCAGTCCTGGGTCGATATCTTTGTCTTGCAAGATGCCTTGAACGGCAGGATTCCGGTGTTGAAGTTTTTCCTCAAGGCAGAGTTGATCTATTTGCCCGTCATCGGTTTGGCATGGTGGGCGCTGGATTTTCCGTTTATGAAGCGCCACTCGCGTGCAGCGCTGCGCAAGAATCCCAATCTGCGCAACGATGACCGCGACAGTGCGCGCAAAGCCTGCGCTAAGTTTGCCAAAATACCGACATCTGTCATGAACTTTGCTGAAGGCACCCGCTTTACAGCTGAAAAACACCAGACGCAGGCTTCGCCGTACCAGC
Organism: uncultured beta proteobacterium; assembly: GCA_903870955.1. GTDB lineage: Bacteria > Pseudomonadota > Gammaproteobacteria > Burkholderiales > Burkholderiaceae_C > Allorhodoferax. The sequence goes on along the minus strand of CAIQEX010000335.1, from coordinate 4,035 downwards.
ATTTGCTCAAACCCAAGGCAGGTGCCATGGCAATGGCACTGAATGCCATGGGCGCGCAGTTTCATTCAATGGTCGATGCAACGATTGCTTATCCCGAAGGGATTCCAACTTTTTGGCAATATCTGTGTGGCCAGGCCCCGCGCGTCATTCTCAAGGTGCGTCAGGTAGAAATACCGCTTGAGTTCTGCACCGGTGACTATGAAAACGACCGTGCCCTGCGCAAGACGTTTCACCGATGGCTGGACGAGGTGTGGCTGCAAAAAGACAGGGATCTGCAGGAAATGCTGGCGCGCGACACAGTGCCGCCGTCAAATTAATTTAGGGTGTAGAGGGCAAAGTTGCCCTTTGCCCGTGGCATGAAAAAGGGCACCGAAGTGCCCTTGTGACTTTATGCCGCGACGATTTCGGGTAAATCTGGCAGGGCAATCTGGTTGTCCACACTAAACTGGTAATCCCGGAAAATATGCTCCGCACTGAGCTCCATATAAGTTCCATCCGGCAGACGGTGCGTGGTGTCTTTCAGGCGATTCGTGGTGCTGCCGCAGGTCCAGCAGTTGTAGTTGCGCATGTGGGTGCACAAGCAGGTTTTGTCCATGACCACGATGTTTTTGCCATCCGGGTGGATCTTGATCTGTTCGTTATAGGCGTTGATGTAGGCGCAACCGCCTGAGCCATCCAGCAGATAGCCATAAGCCTCGCAATTGGGGCGAATACCTGAACCGATGGCCGGTGTGCTTTTTAGCATGCGCATGGGGTAACCGGTCGGCGAAACGGTGTTGACAATGATGTCCTCCTCGCTAGCGCGGAAATACTCCTGCTTCACTTTGGAAGGCAAGCCACACTCCTTCGCTACGGTAAAGCGGGTTGCCACTTGTACTGCGGCAGAGCCGGTTTCCAGGAACGACACCGCATCACTGCCCGTAAAGATGCCACCAGCCGCCACCAGCGGAATGTCCAGTTTCTCGTTAATCAGGTATTGCTTGATTTCAGCAATGATGGTGGCAAGGTCGTATTGCGCCCAGTCCATGCCAAAGCCCAGATGGCCGCCGGCCAGCGGACCTTCAATGATGATGAAGTCAGGCAGGCGGTCCAGGCGTGCTGTCTTGCGCAGGAAGAGTTGCAACGCACGCACCGAAGATACGATGATGCCCAGCTTGGCATCGCGAAAACGCGGATGGTCGGCCATCAGGGCAAAGGAGCCCAGATGCAGGCCGGCACTCAGGGTAATGCCGTCAATGCCCGCGTCCAGCGACGAATTCAGGCGTACCTGCAATGTCTCTTTGGGCCCGTTCATGGTCAGCTTTTCCATGCAGTTGACGAACACCATGCCGGAGCCCTTTTTGGCCTCCATGGTCTGTCCCACATGCAACCGGGTGGCTTCGGCCAGTCGGCCCAAGTCAAACTGCACCTCGCTTTTATCCGAGTTGTCGATGTTGTGTTTGTAGAGCTTGGTTTTTTCTTTGACAAAACTGGTGTCAAAGCGTCGGTCGGACACGTCCTGCACCATGGCATCCGAGATATGGCCTATTCCGCCAAGACGGGCTGCCTCCAGGGCCAATTCGGCTGTGGAAATATCCACACCCATGCCTCCAATGATGATTGGCACCAGTTCCTGTTTGCCAAAACGCAGCCGAAAATCATCTAGTCGTTTCATTGCCATCCCGTTCGGGGTCATTTAATGCTGTAAAAAGTGCGGTGACATGACCGCAGCCCTCGATTATCAGGCAGCCCGTCAAAGTTACACACGCGTCAGCGCATGAAGTCATTTTATGGCCCTGCGATTCACCCCTTTGATGTCATGTTTTTTTGATTGGCACTGTTACAGTCTTGCGCCATGAACAAGGCATTTACCAAAGAGTCAGACCAAGAGGACGATGACGAACTGCAATTGCCAGCGTTACCCACGGGTGGCAAAAACTACATCACACCGCAGGGCTATGCGGCCCTGCGCGCTGAATTTGTTGACTTGATGGACAACGAGCGCCCCAAGATCGTTGAGGCTGTGCATTGGGCCGCCAGCAACGGGGACCGTTCCGAAAATGGCGACTACATCTACGGCAAGAAGCGCTTGCGCGAAATCGACAGACGTATCCGCTTTTTGACCAAACGCCTGGAAATCGCCGAAATAGCCGACCCGTCGGTGCACTACGGCAATGACCAGATTTACTTTGGTGCCACCGTGACCTATATCGACGATACGGACCTTGAGCGAACCGTACGCATCATCGGCATTGACGAAGCCGACAGTTCCAAAGGTGAGGTGAGCTGGATTTCGCCCATTGCCCGTACCTTGCTTAAAGCCCGTGTCGGAGATGAACTCAAACTGGTAATGCCAGAGCGCGTCGCCACGATTGAAGTGTTGGCGGTGAATTATCCTGCGCCCTAGTTACCGATAGTTCCACCGTTGGCGGAACCGCCCCGCTCAGCCTTGAGCACACTGGCGGTGCGGCGCAGATTGCGCAATGCGATCTCCAGGTGAGCGGTGTCTCGTACCGACACCAGAAAGCGCAACTGACGGGCCTCTTGACGACCTTCCTGCCCCATATCGATGTCAATGATGTCGGCCTCAGCCGCCGCCAGTGCAGTGGCCATTTTTGCCAGCATGCCTTTGCTATTGCTACCCGTGACCGTGATGTACGTCTTGAAGGAGCGCGCGGGCTCTTCTGACCAGTCCACGCCGATGAAGCGTTCTGCGTCTTTGTTTCTCAATTTTTTGGCTACCGGGCAGTCCTGCATGTGCACGACCAGACCCTCGCCGCGCCCCAAGTAGCCCGAAATTTTGTCACCAGGAATCGGGTGGCAACATTTGGCAAACTGCACCGACCCGCTTTCGCTGCCATCCAAAATAATGGCTCCCACGCCGTTGGTGTCTTTTGCTGTGAATCGTTCCCGGGTCAAAAGCAAGGCGTCGGGTTTATGTCCCGCTTCGGTTAGCAGGTGCACCAGACGTTTGGCAACAATGTTGGCAATGCGTTTACCCAAGCCAATGTCGGTCAACAGTTCGTAGCGCGACTTGTTCCCGGTAAAGCGCAGCAATTTGTCCCAAATTGGGCCATAGGCCGGGTCATCGCTGGGCAGGGATTCGAAGCCTTCGGAGCGCAACGCCTGTTGCAACAGGCGCTGGCCCAGGCTTTCGGACTCGGTTTGCTCCATCGTTTTGAGATGGTGGCGAATTTTCGAGCGCGCACGCCCGGTGCGCACAAAGTCCAGCCAATTGGGATTGGGTGAGGAAACCTGGGCTGTCACCACTTCGACCACGTCACCGTTCTTGAGTTCGGTGCGCAAGGGCACCTGTTCACCATTGATGCGCGCAGCGACCGTGCGATCCCCCACATTGCTGTGAATGGCGTAGGCAAAGTCGACGACTGTGGCACCGCGCGGCAGGGCCAGAATTTGGGACTTGGGCGTGAAGACATAGACCGCGTCCGGGAAGAGATCTACCTTGACGTGGTCCCAGAACTCGGCGGCATCGTGGGTTTCATCCTGTATATCGAGCAAAGACTGCAACCATTGGCTGCCGAGGCGGTCGGCGGCGAGGTCGTGCGGATGATTTACCTTGTAGAGCCAATGTGCGGCAACGCCGGATTCCGCCACCACATGCATGCTTTCGGTGCGCATCTGGAACTCCACATTGATACCCGCCGGTCCCACCAGAGTGGTGTGCAGCGACTGGTAGCCGTTGAGCTTGGCGATAGCGATGTGGTCTTTAAATTTGCCCGGCACCGGCTTGTAGAGCTGGTGCAGCAGGCCTAGCGCCTTGTAGCAATCGATGGTGCCGGGCACCAGAACGCGAAAACCATAGATGTCCGTTACCTGGGCAAAACTCAGGTGCTTCGACTGCATCTTGGTGTAGATCGAATACAGCGATTTTTCACGCCCGGCGATGCGTACCGGCATGGCTGCCGTGGCAAACACTGCCTCGACCTCCTTTTGCACCTTTTGAATCAGGTCACGCCGGCGACTGCGCGCCTTGGTCACAGCCTTGGTCAGAGTGGCGTAGCGCCAGGGCCACAGGTGCTTGAACGACAAGTCCTG
>CAIQEX010000334.1 GCA_903870955.1 uncultured beta proteobacterium | reverse complement strand
GCTTTGTTTGCAATTGTTGTTCTATCCTGGCACTGCAGGCCATCAAAACACACCGTCTCATCAGCGTTTTTCCAAGGGTTTTGTGCTGGAAGAGCCGCACATCACCTACTTCTTTGAGCACTACATCCGCAGCGCGGCCGACCGCGACGACTGGCGTTTTGCACCTTTGGACGGATTACGCCCCGATGGACAGGTGGCTGATCTGAACGGGGTAGCCGCTGCCTGGTTCGGGCTGGCGGAATGTGATCCGCTGGTGGATGAGGGCATTGCCTATTCCGACCGTCTGCGCATGGCTGGGGTTCCGGTGGACCTGGAGATCTACCGCGGCGTGGTGCATGAGTTCATCAAAATGGGGCGGGCTCTGCCGGAAGCCGCTAAAGCCCATGCCGACGCCGCACGGGCACTTAAACAGGCCTTCGGCAATTAATACCGAAGCGCCAGGAAATCGGTGTGGGTTTAAAAACCCAATGAAGCCAATAAATCGTCGACGTCGGATTGCTGCAGTGCTTTGTCGGCGGTTTGCGGTCCGGTCAGCACATGGGTGTCCACCGACAGAGCCACCGGAGCCTGTTCTTTCTCCTGGGCCACAGTTTCTGGTGAACTGTCCACGAGCAGCTGCACCAACTGCAGCTCGGTGCGGGTAATGATGTCGATGACCTTCTGGATGACCTGACCCGAGAGATCCTGGAAATCCTGCGCCATCATGATGTCGCTCAGCACTTCGCTTTGCTGCTCGGCGAAGGCGGCCGTGCCAAGGGCAAATTTGCCGCATGTCACCATCATGCCGCGCGCCAGATCGACGGTCATATTCGGGTTGGCGGCGAGTCGATTGAGGGATTCATTGAGTTGGCCACCCCGGGTTTGCAAGTCGTTGCATTCGGGTTTGGCCTTTTCCACCAGCGTCAGAACTTTGTTGGCAGCGTCTTCGGTCATCTTGCCCACGTAAGCCAGACGGTCGCGTGCGTTGGGTATTTCCTGAACAATATTGTGCAAATTGTTGTTGCCCAGCGCCGTCAGTGCTTCATGCATTTGGCGGGTGATGGCACCCAATCGTGTAAATGCTTCTTCTTTGGTCAGGGGTGAGGACATTGATATTCGCCAGTCAGTGGGTGAGAAAGCCTGATGCCATTATGAAACCGAAGTCAGCAGGTTAGAGCTTGATTCAGTTCAAATATTGTCAATTTTCAACATCTAAATATCTTCCAGCAAGGCATAGGGAAGGTCAAGCAGTTGCAGGCGGGGGCCCATGCTGGAACCGGCGTGGAGTGTCCCGGTCTCCAATGCGCTGAGCTGCAGACTTACGATGACATCGCTGCCACCACCTTGGGGAACTGCCGCGACCTGCACGACGAGGCCTACAGGTTGCTCGGCATCGAGGTCGCCAAAGATCTCTTGGCCCACAACCGGTAAGGCATCGCAATGGGCGACAAAGGCCCGGCGCTTCAAAGTACCCCGAAACTGACTGCGGGCAACCACCTCCTGACCAGGGTAGCAGCCCTTCTTGAAGTTAACGCCACCGATCGATTCGTAATTGAGCATTTGGGGAACAAAAGCCTCAAAAACCGGCTGGGTCAGGGTTGCCACGCCGCTGCGGACCTCGCTCCAGGCCCAGGTTTCTGCCGGCAAAACCTCGCCTTGGGGCGCACTTGCATCGACAGGCGCCACCCATAACTGCCGGGGCACGCCGTTGGCAGGGTACAAATTAACCACTGACGCTTCGCCCAGGGTGGTGAGTGCCCAGGGCTCGCTTCGGGCAGTCGTTTGCGTGGCGGTACCGGCCAGCCCATACAGCCCATAGTCCTCGCTCGCGTCGGTGAGCTTGGCTTTGGCGCGCATGACAAACATGCTCAGGCGCTTTAGCGTGGACGCCAGCAAGTCGCGGCTACAAACCAAAAGTATCTCGGTCGGGCTGCGTTTGAAGCCAATAAAACTGGCCTGCATGCGGCCCTTGGCTGAACAAAATGCTGCCAGGCGAGCCTGCTCCAGATTCAAAAGGGCAAAGTCCTGGGTCAATTGGCCGTGCAAGAACTTGGCCGCGTCCTCACCCGATACACGGATGACACCCAAATGTTGCAGGTGGGCGACGCCGTTCAACCGAGGCGCTGATAGGACAATTGAAGCGTTAGGGGTCAATATTGCGTTCATGTGTCCATTATGATTCGACCCTTGAAATCTTTGGAAACCTAGGGCTGTGCGCAAACTTGCAATCGTCGTGTTGATCGCCGCCTTGGGGCTCGGCTATAGCAGCTATGCGTGGCTGAATGGTCCGTTGCAACTGACCTCAGATTCCGTAGACCTGTCGGTGGAACCCGGCGCGAGTCCCAGGGAAGTGGCATTGCAGGTGCAGCAGGCCGGTGTCATGGTCAACCCAACCTTGCTGTACTGGTGGTTTCGCCTGTCAGGACAGGCGAGATCAATCAAGGCTGGCAACTACGAGCTGGAGCGAGACAGCAGCCCGCAAAGTATTCTGAGCAAACTGGTACGCGGCGAGGAAGCGCTGCGCAGTGTCACGCTGGTCGAAGGCTGGAACCTGCAGCAGGTTCGAGACGCGTTAAAGAAGGCCGAACAGCTCAAGCCTCTCACGGCCTTGATGTCGGCAGAAGAATTGATGCAAAACATCGGTAAGCCCGGCGTGCCCGCCGAAGGGCGTTTCTTTCCTGATACCTACACCTACGCCAAGGGCAGTACCGATTTGGCGGTTTTGCAGCGCGCAGCCCGTGCCATGGACCGAAAGCTGGCGGCTGCCTGGGCCCAGCGCTCACCGCAGACGCCACTGAAATCAGCGGATGAGGCGCTTACGCTGGCCAGTATTGTGGAAAAAGAAACCGGCAGAGCCAGTGACCGTCCGGAAATTGCCGCCGTGTTTTCCAATCGGCTGCGTATTGGTATGCGATTGCAAACGGATCCCACCGTCATTTATGGCCTGGGCCCCAAATTCGACGGTAACTTGCGTCGTGCCGATTTGCTGGCGGACACCCCTTGGAATACCTATGTGCGAGGTGGTCTGCCGCCTACGCCAATCGCCATGCCTGGCACCGGTGCTTTGCTGGCAGCCGTGCAGCCAGCGAATTCAAAGGCACTCTATTTTGTGGCGCGCGGCGACGGCAGCAGCCAGTTCAGCGTCACCCTGGACGAGCACAATAGAGCCGTCAACAAGTACCAGCGCGGCCAATAATGAGTGGACTATTCATCAGTTTTGAAGGCATAGACGGGGCAGGTAAGTCCACCCACATTGATGCATTGGCGACGGCTTTTCGCGCACAGGGCAGGGTGGTCGTGCTGACGCGGGAGCCGGGCGGAACGCCCTTGGCCGAGCAGTTGCGCACCCTGGTGCTGAACGATGCGATGGACGCCATGACCGAAGCTTTGCTGGTTTTTGCGGCCCGTCGTGACCATATTGTCCGGGTCATCCGACTGGCACTTGAGCGGGGTGAGGTGGTGTTGTGTGACCGGTTTACCGATGCCACTTTTGCCTACCAGGGCGGTGGGCGCGGTTTCGACTGGGATGTGTTGTCATCTTTGGAGCAGTGGGTTCAGGGTGGCGCTACCTTATTGCAACCCGAACTGACGATCTGGTTCGATTTGCCGCCCGAAGTGGCAGCGACGCGCTTGGTCGGTGCCCGTGTGCCGGATAAGTTTGAAGCCCAACCGCTGGCTTTTTTCAAGAATGTGGTGGCGGGCTATGCACGTCGTTGCGCAGCAGCGAGTGGTCGTTTTGCCCGCATCGATGCGAATCAGACACCGCAGCAGGTATGGGCCGATGTTTTGGCTTCGGTACGCCAAAAAGGGCTCTTGCCATGACAGACGCTGTGGTTCGCCCTGGTGCGGCGCCATGGATTGCAACGCAAACCAGGCAATTGTTGAGTCAACAGGGACACGCCTGGTTGCTGCATGGGCCTTCAGGACTTGGACAGTACCGCCTGGCGTTGGAGCTGGTGCGGGCGTGGTTGTGCGAGACGCCCGATGAAAACGGGGCTTGTGGCCAGTGTCCAAGCTGCCACGCGATTGACGTGCGAACCCATGCAGACTTGTGTGTGCTCATGCCGGAAACCACGATGCTTGAATTGGGCTGGCCCTTGTCAGAAAAAGCCCAAGCCGATATTGACGACAAAAAACGCAAAGCCAGCCGCGAAATCCGGGTCGATGCCATGCGTGATGCGATTGAATTTTCTCAGCGCACCAGCGCCAGAGGCCGAGGCAAAGCGGTGCTGGTCTACCCAGCCGAGCAAATGAATGCCATAACCGCCAACGCGTTGTTAAAGACCTTGGAAGAGCCACCGGGTGACGTGCGTTTTGTTTTGGCGACCGAGTCCTCACACCAACTATTGCCCACCATACGCAGCCGCTGTCTTGGGCACGCAATGATCTGGCCGGACTTTCCGGTGGCTCAGCAATGGTTGCAGGAGCAAGGGCTTGGTGCGGATGAGGCCCAGCGTTTATTGCGTGTGGCCGGTGGTCGCCCGGATGACGTGCTGGTGCTGCAGGCCAGTGGTCGCAAAGCGGACGACTGGCTGCGCTTCCCGTCAGCCATGGCAGCGGGTGAAACCGGCTTCGTGCGGGATTGGCCAGTCACAGAACTGGTTGATGCATTACAGAAGCTATGCCACGACAGTCTGGCTGCACAGCAGGGCGCGCCGACCCGATTTTTTGAACTGAAGCCGCCTCGGCCAGGGTTTAACCCTTCACTGGCAGCGCTTTCTCATTGGTCTGTTGCTTTGAAGCACAGTCGGCGCACGATGGAGCACCCTTTTAATGGGGGGTTGATGCAAGAAGCGCTTGTAGAGCAGGCCCGAACGGCCCTAAACTCTTCCCTCTAAACCATGTCCAAAAGTACCAATTCCGCAACTCCCAGACCCAGCGTCATCCAGCTTTCCATCAAGGAAAAGGCGGCGCTTTACGCAGCCTATATTCCGGCCTTTACCGATGGCGGTGTTTTTATACCGACCACGCGGGATTACGAACTCGGTGACGACGTGTATGTATTGTTGTCACTGCCAGACGATCTTCAGCGCTACCCGGTGGCAGGCAAAGTGGCCTGGGTGACACCTGCCAAATCTGCCGGCGGCCGTACCCAGGGTGTGGGAATCATGTTTCCCAAGGATGAAAAAACCCGTGCTTTGCGGCTCAGAATTGAGGAAATTCTGGGTGCCCACCTGGCTTCCGAGCGTCCCACGCAGACTATCTAGTGTTCACAGATTCCCACTGCCACCTTGCCTTCCCCGAGTTATCTGAGTCAATCGACACCATTCGCCAAGCCATGGTGGAGGCCCAGGTAACGCGTGCCTTGTGTATTTGCACGACGCTGGAGGAGTTCCCCACAGTCCACCAGTTGGCCCTGAAATATGACAATTTTTGGGCCAGTGCCGGGGTGCATCCGGACAATGAAGGCGTTGCTGAACCTGGTTTTGAAGATTTGCTGCGGCTGGGGGCTATGCCCAAGGTGGTTGCGATTGGCGAAACCGGTCTGGATTATTACCGCCTGAACGGCCGTAGCATTGCGGATATGGAGTGGCAGCGCGAGCGCTTCAGGGTGCATATCCGCGCCGCGCGCGAATTGAAAAAACCGCTCGTTATTCACACCCGCAGTTCTTCTGCCGACACCCTGGCATTGCTACAGCAAGAGGGGGAGGACGGCAGCGTGGGTTCTGCGGGTGGCGTTTTTCACTGTTTTACCGAAACCATGGAGGTTGCCAGGGCCGCCCTGGATCTGGGGTTTTACATCTCGTTTTCCGGCATCGTGACCTTTAAAACGGCACAGGATTTGCGCGATGTGGCAGCTATGGTGCCCCTCGACCGGATGCTTATTGAGACCGACAGCCCGTATCTGGCGCCGGTCCCTTTTCGTGGAAAAACCAATAATCCTTCTTTCGTTCCTTATGTGGCCAAGCAAATAGCCATGGTGCGGGGTGTTGATGTCGAGACCATTGCCAGCGCGACCAGTCGGAACTTTTCCCATCTTTTTGGTGTGGATTAGAGTTTATGAATTACTTTAAGAAGTTGGTATATCTAATTGTTTTAATTGGATATTCACTGGCTTTTGCGGGTTCTTACGAGGATTTTTTTCACGCCATTGAAGTGGACGACGCAGCGTCCGTTCAGAGGCTCCTCAACCGCGGCTTTGATCCCAATAGCGTCGATTCCAAGGGGCAACCGGCGCTTTTGCTTGCCTTGCGGCGACCCGCCAAGGCGGTTGCCCAGTTGCTGATTGCGCACCCTGATACACGGGTTGAGGTGCGGTCCGACAAGGATGAAAGTCCTCTGATGCTTGCGGCTCTGAAGGGGCAAATGGAGCTCTGTGCGCAATTGGTGGCGCGGGACGCAGATGTGAACAAGCCAGGTTGGGCGCCACTGCATTACGCGGCAACCAGTGGTAACGCCAAAATTGTGCAATTCCTTTTGGAGCATTACGCCTATATCGATGCGGAGTCTCCCAACGGCAGTACGCCGTTGATGATGGCCGCCATGTATGGTTCTCCTGAAACTGTGAAAGTTTTGCTGGATGCCGGTGCAGATACCAGCATTAAAAATGCCCTGGGACTCACAGCTTTGGACTTTGCCCAAAAGGCCCATCGCGAAGATGCAGTGGCGCTGATTGCAGCTTCGATTCGCCTGAGCAAACCGGCAGCTTCCTGGTAAGCGCCCATGGAACAGATGCATCTGCCGTGTTTATTTACTTCATACGATGTATATTATGTTAATAAACGTGGCCCACAAAAAAAGATCACACCACTTTGAAATGCACAGTTGGCACGCTGGTATCCGCAAACGACGCGCCTAGAGCGAGTTCACCCTCACCATGCAGCACGCACTCTTCACGCCGCAGCAAAACATCTGCACCGTTGGCGCCAGAAAAGCGTATCCAACTGCCATAGGAACTGAGGTCTACCAAGATCACGCTGCCGTTGCGCCACTCAAGCCGGGCGTGGGTTCTTGAAACCCGTGGATCATTGACAACAAACTCCACGTTGCGAACCCGCCCGATATGAACCGGTAGTTCAAATGCTTTGTAGCGTTTGGTGTTGGAAAG
>CAIQEX010000333.1 GCA_903870955.1 uncultured beta proteobacterium | reverse complement strand
TGCGGTCACCCACGGCAATGGCTTCTATGGCGGGATTGGGCAGCGCAGTGCCCTGGCGCATCACATCGTGGTTGCCGGGCACGCTGGTCCAGGCAAAGCCAAAACCTTCCGAATGCAGTTCGGCACTGGCGCGGGCTACAAAACCGGGCACCACCGGGTAGCCCAGCGGCTTCCACAGGTCTGCAACCTCCGCGTCCGGAGACCAAAATGGCCACGCACCGTCGCCCAACTCATGGCCCCGCTCGTGCACGCCACCGTAGGCCGATAGCGAGACGCGGCCACCGGCCATGATCTTCAAATAAGCCTGCAATTCGTTGGCTTGGGCGTTGTCAATAATGTCGCCGGTGCTGATGGCCAGATCGAACGCCTTTTTGCTCCACGGTGCCAGCGGGTCGCGATGCACGCGGGCCACATGGGCGGCCAAGGCCCAGTGCGTCAGCGCCTCATAGGGGCGGTGCATGTGAAGCAGGTTTTTCCAGTACGGGTCCTCGGCCAGCAGTTCTATCCACTCGCAGCGTGCCGGGGATGCGGTGTCGACCACATGGGCGTCGCTCAGGTGCAGCAGGCTGATCAGGACCTGGCCCTCTCCTGTGGGTGCGGCACCTCCCAGATCCGTACGAAGACAATAGTTCGATGCGTTCATAGTCATTTCTTGGTGATTTAGCGGTTAACCTTGCACGTTAATTGCTTGGAACAACCAGGCTCTCACATTACTTTCAGGAAACCTCATGCCTTCACTTAATTTTATCGGCGGCGAAAAAGGCGGCGTCGGAAAATCTGTCGCTGCACGCCTCTTGGCACAGTACTTTATTGACAAGGGCCAGCCCTTCACAGGTTTTGACACCGACCGCTCACACACCTCCTTCACCCGTTTTTACTCGGATTACGCCTCACCCGTGGTGGTGGACAGCTATGAAGGCCTGGATTTGATCGCCGGGGAATTCGAAACCGCTACCGAAGACGGCCAGACCAACAGCGTCATTGTGGACTTGGCGGCACAAACCGCGGCACCGTTGTCACGCTGGATTCGCGACTCTGAACTCATTCCCTTGATGGCAGAGATGGGCGTTACCGTCAATTTCTGGCATCTGGCGGATGCGGGCAAGGACACGGTCGAGTTGCTCGGACGCCTGCTCAGCACCTATGGCCAGGGACCCAACTACATCATTGTCAAAAATCTGGGACGTGGCTCCGACTTCTCGCAACTCGACGAGTCTGCGGCCATGCAACGCGCACTGGAGTTGGGTGCCCGGGTGATTACCCTGGCGCAATTGCACGAAGCCAGCATGCGCAAGATCGACCGGCAAAACGCCAGTTTCTGGGCCGCCGTCAACACCAAATCGGGCGAAGACGCACTGGGCTTGCTGGAGCGCCAACGCGTCAAGTCATGGCTCAAGGGCGCGTATTTGACCTTTGACACCCTGCCCCTGGACTAAGGACTTGCAATGGGTGCCGCTGGCATACTCTGAGCCTTGAACGCAACCACCGACCCCACTTCTCTCGCCGCAGCACTTGCGGCATCGGACATGCCCGCCCAGGCGCAGGCCTGTGCCTCGGAGCCGGGGCATTTTGACGAGTTGCGCGGTTGTGTGGCCAGCGTGGACGGTAGCCACATGGCCAAGGCCGGACTGACCGGTCCGTGGCGGGAATTTTTTACCCAGACCGACGCGCAAACCGCCGCCGACATGGACCTGCATTACGCCGGTCTGCAGCGCCAGATTCGCGACAACGGCGTCACCTACAACGTCTATGCCGATGAAGAAGGCCCGCAACGCCCCTGGTCGCTGGACCTGTTCCCGCTGATCGTCGACGCCCCGAGTTGGGCGAATATCGAGAAGGGTGTGCTGCAAAGGGTACGCCTGCTCGAAGCCGTGTTGGCCGACGTCTACGGACCGCAAAACTTTCTCAAACAAGGCCTGCTGCCAGGTGCGCTGGTGCACGGCCATCCGGGTTACCTGCGCAATATGCATGGCGTGGTGCCAGCCGGTGGCGTGCACCTGCATGTGGCGGCGTTTGACCTCTCGCGCGGGCCGGACGGTCTGTGGTGGCTGGTAGGCCAGCGCACGCAAGCGCCCTCGGGTCTGGGCTATTTGCTGGAGAATCGGCTCACTGTGTCGCGGCAGTTTCCCCAGGCCTTTCAAAACATGCGGGTGCAACGTCTGGCAGCCACCTACCGGGCACTGATGGAGAGCCTGCGCTCGCTCAGCCCAGCGGGTGCCGAATCGCACATCGCGCTGATGACGCCCGGCCCCTACAACGAGACTTATTTTGAACATGCCTACCTGGCGCGCTACCTGGGCTTGACCCTGGTGGAAGGCAGCGACCTGATCGTCCGTGACGAGCACCTGTTCCTGAAAACCTTGCAGGGCCTGGTGCCGATTCACGGGTTGCTCAAGCGCGTGGACGACCAATACATGGACCCGCTGGAGTTGCGCGCCGATTCCACGCTGGGTGTGCCGGGCCTGCTGCAGGCGATTCGCGCGGGCAATGTGCTGGTGGCGAATGCACCCGGTTCGGCCTTTTTGGAGTCACCCGCGCTGCTGGGATTTTTGCCGGCGCTGGCGCGCCATGTGCTGGGTGAAGAGCTTCAATTGCCCGCCATGGCGACCTGGTGGTGTGGTGAAAACAGCGCCCTGAAAGAGGTGCTGCCTTATCTCGCCGAACACACGCTGATGCCGACCTACCCGGGCTCGAATATCCATGAGTCGTTTGATCCCGTGGTGGTGCGCCGCCTGAGCCAGATGCAGCGCGATGCCTGGGCCGGTCGCATCCTGCGCCAGGGTGAAGAGCACACCGTCCAGGCCTATTTGCCACTTTCACAAATACCCACCTGGCAGTCCGGTAGCGCCGGCAAGCCGGGCCATATGGAAACACGCTCCAGCTTGCTACGCGTGTTTGTGGTGTCGGATGGGTTGGGGCCAGACGGCAAGCCGCGCTGGCGCGTGCTGCCGGGCGGCTTGGCCCGCGTGGCTGGCAGCAGTGTGGATATTGCCTCCATGCAACGCGGCGGCAGCAGCGCCGACGTCTGGGCGCTGACCGAAGGTGCGGTCGATACCAGCACCCTGCTCAATTCCTCCAGTAACCCCAGCCTGCCAACGCGGCGCAAGCGTCTGGTTACCAGCCGTGCCGCAGAACATCTGTATTGGTTGGGCCGCTACACCGAGCGCGCAGAAAACTCGGTGCGCCTGGCGCGCCTGACGCTGGACTGCCTGGGTGGTGAAGACCAGACCTCCGTGCCCCTGCAACAGTGGCTGTCGCAAATGGCGGTGGCCAATACCTTGGTGCTGCCGGGCGTGCCCTCGGCCGTGCAGGCCCGCCGCGTGTTTGAGCGTTCGCTGATTGCCAACCTGGGAGCCACCGACGGTGCCACCAGTGTGGGCTACAGTTTGCGCGCGCTCAAAATGGCCGCCTCCTCTGTGCGCGAGCGCCTGTCGCAAGAGCACTGGAGCATGATCGTGCGCTGCGAGGATGAACTATTTACCCGCTGCAACCAGCACACCGCCAAGGGCGACTTTTCTGCCACGGCCGCCCTGCGCGTGCTCAAGAGCAGCAGCGACTACCTGGCAGCCATCACCGGTGCCCAAACCGACCGCATGAC
>CAIQEX010000332.1 GCA_903870955.1 uncultured beta proteobacterium | reverse complement strand
TCTACACATACAATCGAAAAAAAGTCTTGCGAAAGGTCTGACAGTCAAGGCATACAACTACCGCGCTTGCGAAGTGCCTCAATTTGCATATTTCATCCCCTGCCAGCCGCGCCCCATTTCGCAGGGGCAGAAGATCCGCATGGAAGGTTTTCTGCGCACGGTCTATTTGTATCCCATGGCGTTGTCCTTCATCGTGACGGGTACGGCATGGAAGTGGATTCTCAACCCCAGCCTGGGCCTGGAAAAGTTGATGCATGACCTGGGCTGGGCCAGTTTCAGCTTTGACTGGCTGGTGCAAAGCGACACCGCCATTTACTGCGTGGTGATTGCGGGTGTCTGGCAGTCGGCAGGGTTTACCATGGCGCTGTTTCTGGCCGGCCTGCGTGGTATTGACGACAACATCATCAAGGCAGCCCAGATCGACGGTGCCTCGTTGCCGCGCATCTACTGGCGCATCATCCTGCCCATCATGCGTCCGGTGGTGTTCTCCATCATCCTGGTGCTGTCGCACCTCTCGATCAAGAGTTTTGACCTGGTCATGGCACTCACGGCGGGTGGTCCGGGCTACTCCACCGACGTGCCCGCAACCTTCATGTTCACGATGAGCTTCAACCGCGGCCAACTCGGCCTGGGTGCTGCCAGCGCCACCATGATGCTGGTCACGGTGGCCGCCATCGTGGTGCCCTATTTGTACAGCGAGCTCCGCTCCAAACCCCACGAACGCTGACCATGAAAACCCAAACTTTTTACCGTGTTGTGGTTTACGGCGTGCTGTTGCTTGCAGCCCTGCTGTTTCTGGCGCCGACGTACGTGATGCTGGTGACCTCGTTCAAGGACGCCGACCAAATCCGCGCGGGCAACCTGATGAGTCTGCCCACCAGCCTCAACTGGTCGTCCTGGCAAATTGCCTGGAGTCAGGCCTGCACCGGCGTCGACTGTCGTGGCCTGCGGCCCTATTTCTGGAACTCGGTGGCCATGGCGGTGCCCGCGGTGCTCATCTCCACCACCTGGGGCGCTATCAACGGCTATGTGCTGAGCATGTGGAAGTTCAAGGGCAGCGACGTGCTGTTTGGTTTCATGTTGTTTGGCGTGTTCATGCCGTTTCAGGTGGTGCTACTGCCTATGAGCCAGGTGCTTGGCTATCTAAATCTGTCGAGCTCAGTGGGCGGATTGATCCTGGTGCATTGCCTGGCCGGGATTGCGGGCACCACGCTATTTTTCCGCAACTACTACACCGCCATTCCACGCGAGTTGGTGAATGCCGCGCGCCTGGACGGTGCCGGTTTCTGGCGCATCTTCTGGCGCATTGTCATCCCGATGTCCACACCGATTTTGATGGTCACATTGATCTGGCAATTCACCAATATCTGGAACGATTTTCTGTTTGGCGTCGCCTTCAGCGGCGCTGACAGCAAGCCCATCACCGTGGGCCTGAACAACATGGCCAACACCACCAGCAGTGTGAAGAACTACAACGTGGACATGGCCGCTGCCGTCATCGCCGGGCTGCCGACCATGCTGGTCTACATCCTGGCCGGTCAGTATTTTGTCAAAGGACTCACAGCCGGCGCTGTGAAAGGATAAACACCATGGCTTCTTCTCTTGAAATCGCAGGCATTCGCAAGGTCTTTGGCAAGGGTGCCGCAGCCGTCGAGGTGCTGAAGAAGATCGACATCACCGTGTCGCCGGGTGAGTTCCTGATCTTGGTCGGCCCTTCCGGTTGTGGCAAGTCCACGCTGCTCAATATCATTGCTGGTCTGGAAGAACCCACGGAGGGCGCACTGCGCATAGGCGGGCGCGATGTGCTGGGTGTGGCTCCGGCCGAGCGTGACATTGCCATGGTTTTTCAAAGCTACGCGCTGTACCCAACCATGAGCGTGGCCGACAACATCGGCTTCGCGCTGGAGATGCGCCGGGTACCCAAGGAGGCACGCAATAGGCGCATCCATGAGGTGGCCGCCATGCTGCAGATCGAGAACCTGTTGGACCGCCGCCCCTCGCAACTTTCCGGCGGCCAGCGCCAACGCGTGGCCATGGGCCGGGCCTTGGCGCGGGACCCGCAGCTGTTTTTGTTTGACGAACCGTTGTCCAATCTGGATGCCAAGCTGCGCGTGGAAATGCGTGCTGAAATCAAACGCCTGCACCATGTCAGCGGCATCACCAGTGTCTATGTCACGCATGACCAGATTGAGGCCATGACCTTGGGCAGTCGCATTGCGGTGATGAAGGACGGTGTGTTGCAACAAATCGGTACACCCGACGAGATTTATCGCACGCCCGTCAACACCTACGTGGCCGGCTTCATTGGCTCACCGATGATGAACTTCATTGATGGTGTTGCCGAAGGCGATGGGGCAAAAAACCGGTTTGTTTTTTCGGGTGGCTTTCTGGAACTTCAAGCACCCAGCGGTCGTGCTGTCACGCTGGGTCAGCGGCCTGAGCATATCCATCTTGCGGACGATGCGGCTTGGCGTGGCGAGGTGTTGCTGGTGGAGCCCACCGGGGCCGACACCTATGTGGTGGTGCAAACGGCGGTCGGGCTCATCACCTTGCGCGCCCCGGCCAATACCCGGCTCGACATAGGTGAACAGGTGGGAATGACCGTGAGCGACCAGCACAACAACTGGTTCGAGAAGGTTAGCGGTCGGCGAATCTAGGGCTCTATTCCTTACAAATAATGTCATAAATAACTATTCTGACTTCCGTGCAATGTGCAAGGCTGACGGGTTCAGTGCTGCCATTTCTGATTCCAGACAGTTAGCCCGCCACTGTCACCGTGGCTGATGGTTAGGGTAGTTGCTGTTCACAAAGTCCGTACTTGAAGTCTGGTTCCCGCTTGCACAGGTATGGACGACCTGAGCCATTCCGGCATTCTGCAACTTGGCTGCACAACTGTTTGCGGCTACTGCACTCGGTTTCCAGTTGCATTTTTTGAGGGTTTGAACCTGGCGTTGACACCTCGACTCCGATGGAGCCCTTGTACTGGTCAGGCAATACGTCATACCAATGATCATCAGGGGTGCTGCTAAAGGATGCAAATTTATAGGTGTGACCTGCTTCAAAATTGCCATCCACAACACAAACTGTTCTTCCGGTGCCCATAGTGGTAATAGTCTGTTGAATTCCGATGGAATGCTTGCCGGGCGGAATCCGCGCTTCACTGACGAACCAGATATTTTCTGGTCTTTGCCAGTCAACAGAAGTAATCTCAAGCTGCTGAATGTAGATCAGGTGTTCTCTAAAGAAGCCCTTGAGCGTGACAACTTCTGACGAAGCCAGGTCGGCTCCGGGGCAAATCGCAAGAGAACCACAGCCTGTCAATAGTACACAGCAGGTTAAGAGTGCCACACCAAGCGCACGGAATTTGTTTCTCATTGCGGGGCTTCTAAATACCGAAAGAATTCAAGCTTACGACTTTTATTGCACGGAATAAATAGGTGCACTAGCAGAGGTGGCAGCCTATTCAACAGTCACCGATTTGGCTAAGTTTCTGGGCTTGTCGACATCGGTGCCGCGCGCACACGCAGTGTGGTAGGCCAGCAGTTGCAGCGGTACGACGTGCAGCAGGGGCGAGAGTTCGCCGTAGTGCTCGGGCATGCGAATCACATGCAGGCCTTCGCCGCTGTCGATGCGGGTGTAGGCATCGGCCAGCACATACAGCACGCCACCTCGGGCGCGAACTTCGTGCAGGTTGCTCTTTAGTTTTTCCAATAGCGCATCGTTAGGTGCCACGGCAACCACGGGCATGGCACTGGTGACCAGGGCCAGAGGGCCGTGCTTGAGTTCGCCGGCGGGGTAGGCCTCGGCGTGGATGTAGCTGATCTCTTTGAGCTTCAAGGCGCCTTCCAGTGCAATCGGATAGTGCAGGCCACGGCCCAGGAACAGGGCGTTCTCGCACTTCGCAAAGTCTTCCGACCAGGCCATGATTTGAGGCTCCAGCGCCAGCACCGCTTGCAGCGCGGCGGGCAGGTGGCGCAGGGCTTTCAAGTGGCGCTGCTCTTGTGCGGCGTTTAGTCGACCCTTGGCCTGGGCCAGGCACAAGGTCAGCAGAAACAGGCCAGCCAATTGGGTGGTGAAGGCCTTGGTCGAGGCCACACCGATTTCCACCCCGGCGCGCGTGACGTAGGCCAGGCTGCATTCGCGCACCATGGCGCTGGTGGCCACGTTGCAGATGGTCAAGGTGTGTTTCATGCCCAGCGATTGCGCGTGGCGCAGCGCGGCCAGGGTGTCAGCGGTCTCGCCGCTTTGCGTGATGGTGACCACCAGCGTGTTGGGGTTGGGCACCGAGTCGCGGTAGCGGTATTCGCTGGCCACTTCCACGTTGCACGGAATTTTGGCAATGCTCTCGATCCAGTGCTTGGCGGCATAGCCGCTGTAGGAACTGGTGCCG
>CAIQEX010000331.1 GCA_903870955.1 uncultured beta proteobacterium | reverse complement strand
CGCCTGGAGTACGCACTGGAAGCCATGCGCCGCGACCTGGGCGTGCGCGTGCACCGCGAGTTCCGCGGCGTGACCGAAGGCGTGCTCAGGATTCGCGCGCTGGAGCAGGCGCTGCGCTCTGCAGAGCAGCTGGTGCTGTCCAACCGGCGCTCGTTTGAGGCCGGGAGTCGCACACTCAACGACGCGCTGAATGCCGAGCAGCAAAAGGTCTCCGCCCAGCGCGATCTGGCCATGGCCCGCTACACCTACCTGCTGTCACGCGTGCGCCTGCAAGCGCTGGCAGGCGCCCCGATGCTGGAGCTGGTCGAGGAACTCAACCGATGGTTGGTGGCCAAGGTGCCGCCATCGGCTGTCCGTCCCGTCGAGACCGATGCGGGCCTGCCGCTCAAAGCGGTCTCCGAGTTGCGGCTGCGTCCACCTAAAGTGAATGCATATGGGCCATCGGTCACGGCGCCACCCTTGGGCATCAAGGCGCTCGACTGACCCGTGCAAGCAAATTGTCTGGTGTGTTTTCACGACCAGTTGTGACAGTTCTTTGACGGCCGTATAGACCGTTTGAGTCATTGAAGCTTTTGCGTTCAAAACTTAGACTTGTTTACGCAGGTTCTAATTTTTATCACTTCACTCAAATTCACCAGGGCTCCACCATGTCTACCATTACCACGCAGTTGACGTTTGACAAGTTAACCAATTTGCCCGACCACCTTTCCGCGTTCGAGGCAATCAGCAGCAGCGACACCAGCATTGTTTTGCACCTGACTTACACCGATACCGCCCCGGCAGATCAGCTCGTTATCAGCGGAACCGGCCTGACTTTCGCTGCGGGTGTCATCACCGGCGGCAGCGTGACAGGTTTTGAATTCAAGCTGGCCGGTGCCAGCGTGGCAACGGTCAGTGCGCTGACTCTTGACGCTACGGCATTGAACGATTTGCTGGGCAACACCAAGGGCTTCGAGCATTACCTGGAGCACGTGGGTCGTGCAGGCAATAGTGGCGATGCCCAAATGGGCGGCGTGGGCGATGATGACTTGGCCGAAGGTGCAGGTAACGATTTCGTCAGCGCAGGTGCGGGTAACGACGATGTCGACGGCGGCGCTGGCGATGATGATATTTCGGGTGACGATGGCGATGACGTGCTCAACGGCGGCACCGGGTCCGATCATGTCGATGGTGGCGTCGGTGACGATTCGCTTGACGGTGGAACTGGCAATGACGTGTTGGCAGGCGGCGAAGGCGATGACGACCTGACGGGTGGACTTGGTGACGACAGCATCGACGGCGGTGTGGGTTTGCACGACGCGGTGCATTACGAAGGACTGAAGGCGGTCAACGTGAATCTGAACACGGGCCTCGCAATTGGCCAGGGCAAGGATACGTTGTCCGGCATTGAAGATGTTGTCGGTTCCGACAAGAATGATGTAGTGGTCGGAAGCGGAAGTGATAACCACCTGGCCGGCGGCATCGGTAACGACAACATGTCTGGTGGCCAGGGTGATGACTTGCTGGAAGGCGGCGATGGCAAGGACTTGCTGACCGGTGACGACGGAGACGACGTGCTGGAAGGTGGCGATGGCAAGGACGTGCTGGCCGGCGGCGCAGGCGATGACGATCTGGATGGTGGTGTGGGCAATGACCAGTTGATCGGTGGCTCCGGCAACGACACACTGCTGGGTGGCGAGGGCAACGACAAGATAACTGCCGACGACGGCGACGACACGGTAGATGGCGGCACGGGCGACGACAAGATCACTTCAGGAGCCGGTGCCGACGACATTCAGGGTGGCAGTGGAAACGACGTTCTGGATGCTGGCGATGGCAATGACAGCCTGGACGGTGGTACGGGTGACGATGTGTTGAAAGCCGGCGCTGGCGACGATGATCTTGATGGCGGTTCTGGTGCCGACAAGATGGCTGGCGGTGATGGCAACGACACGTTCCACGTTGACAATGCCGGTGACAAGGTGTCTGAAAAGGCTGGCCAAGGTACGGATACCGTGATCGCTACGGTTAGCTACAGCATTGAAAAGACAGCCGTTGAAAACCTCACCCTGTCCGAATCCGCCAGCCCGCTCAACATCGATGCAACCGGCAACAAGGAAGACAACATCCTGATCGGCAACAGCGGCGACAACGTACTCAACGGCAAGGCGGGTGCGGACACCCTGACCGGTGGTGCGGGCAATGACCTCTTTGTGTTTAGCAACAAGGCCAAAGACGGTTCCGACACAGTGACGGATTTTCACTCCGGTGAAGACCATCTCGGTTTCAGTGGCGGCGTCTTCAAGGCACTGGCTAGTGGCATAACGGCTGACAACCTGGTGGCTGGAACCGTTGCTACCACGGCCAATGAGCACCTCATCTTTGACAGCAACACGGGACACCTTTACTTCGATGCAGACGGCAGCGGCTCTAAAGAGCAGGTGCTGATTGTCACCCTGACGGGTGTCAGCGCTTTGCACGCCGCCGACTTCCAGATCGTCGCTTAAAACCAGACGGGGTTTGAAAAAAGCTCCTGCTTCCACAGGGGCTTTTTTTATTTAACTTCTACCGCTATGAAATTTACCTGCGCGACTGGCTATTTATTTTTCCGCATACCGGTGCTGTTGGCCAGCATGGCCATGGTGAGCGCGCATGCAGACGAATACGCGGAGGTCAATCAGTTGGTGCGGGCTGGCAAGGCCACGGAAGCGCTGAGCCGCGCCGACCAGTTTCTGGCCACGCAACCCAAAGACCCGCAGATGCGTTTTATCAAGGGCGTCATCCAGCGCGACAGTGGCAGGACGGCTGAAGCCACGGCCACGTTTACCAAGTTGACCGAAGACTTCCCGGAGTTGCCCGAACCGTACAACAACCTCGCCGTTTTGTATGCCGCGCAAAGCCAGTATGACAAGGCACGGGCGGCATTGGAGGCAGCCATTCGTACCCACCCCAGTTATGCCACGGCGCATGAAAATCTGGGCGACGTGTATGCCAAATTGGCCAGCCAGGCGTACAACAAGGCGTTGCAACTCGACGCCAAAAATGCGGGCGTGCCAGCCAAACTCGAGTTGCTCAGAGGGATTTTCGGTAAGGGCGAACGCGTACCAACCGCCAGTGCTGCGGCCTCGTCGCCACAGACTTTAACCACCGCCGCAAAGCCGGTTGCTGGTGCTCCGGCCGCTGCTGCATCAGCGCCGGTTGCCGCGCTCCCGAATAGCAACCCGCCCGGCCCGGTCAAAGCTCGGGAAAAGGTCGCCACAACAGAGACGAGAGAAGTGCAGCTTGCCGTGGAGCAATGGGCCGCCGCCTGGTCTGCGCGTGACATGAAAGCCTACCTCGGCGCCTACGCGAAGGACTTTGAACCGGCAGGTTCGATGAGCCGCAAAGCCTGGGAAGAAGAACGCCGTCAACGCATCCTTGGCAAGGCCAGCATTCAGGTCAATGTCGACAAGCTGGTGGTGACGGTGGACGGCAATCGTGCAATCGCCAAGTTCCGTCAAGAGTACAAGGCCGGTGAACTCGATGTGTCGAGTCGCAAGACCTTGGACTTCGCAAAAATCGCAGAACATTGGCTAATTCTCAAGGAGTCCGCAGGCCATTAATTTCGAGTAATAAATTTGACTCAAATCTTCACGAGAATCACGGCTTATATACATATACGCCTGCCGCTCGATAGCCTTTAGAGGGTGCGCTTTGGCGTACACATTTTTCCTTTTTTGGCCGGAAAGCGTGATGAGAAAATCAATATTAGTCGTTGAGGATGATTGCGATATCCGCCAGTTGTTGCAATTGAATTTGTCGATGACGGGGTATGAGGTCGTTGAAGCGCCGGATGCGCTTCAGGCACACCACAGCATGGCCAAGGCAGTACCGGATTTGATTCTGGTCGACTGGAATATGCCGGGTCAGTCAGGCGTCTCGTTTGTGCGGCGCGTCCGCACCGAGTTTGCACAGCGCATGATTCCCATCATCATGATCACTGCACGCGATCACGAGCAGGACAAGGTGCTGGCCTTCGAGTCTGGCGTGGACGATTACCTCACCAAGCCTTTCAAGTTGCGCGAACTGTTGGCCCGCGTCGAGGCCCTTTTGCGCCGAAGCACGCTGGGTGGCACCTCTCAGGTTATCGAAATTGATGGCCTGTGTCTGGACCATGCCTGTCGGCAGGTCAAGGTGGCGAATAAAGAAATCGCGATGGGGCCCACCGAATACAAGTTGCTGCACTTTCTGGTTTGCCACCCCATGCGCGTGCATTCTCGCCAACAGCTACTCAACCATGTGTGGGGCGATAGCGCAGAGTTGCAGGACCGCACGGTGGACGCCTACATCGGTCGCCTGCGCAACCTGATGCACGCATCCGGCCACCACCCCTGCATCGAAACGGTTCGCTCCACAGGCTATCGTTTTATCAAACGCTCGGAGCTGGGTGTTCAGTCACGCAAGGGTCAGGATCGCCGCCAGGGTGACCGTCGCGCCATACCGAGAACTTCAGAGCATGGATGATTTGAGCCAGTTGCCTGCCGATGTGCAGGAGCATCTGTTGCGCGCCATTGAATCCTCACAGGTTGTTCGCAGTCGGGGGCAGCTCTTCATGTGGGCGCAAGGGCAGTTGCAGGCGCTGGCGCCGCATGGCCTGATGACCTGTGTGGTGTTCAACGACCAACGCGAAGTTATGCAAACCCAATGCCTGCAAGGGGTGGTGCTGGACGAGGCCGTGCTGACCCGTTTGAACGATCCAGCGGATGGCTTCACGGTGCGGGTGGCCCGCCATTGCCGCGAATTCGGCTTGCGCTCCTTTGACTTTTTTGCCGACCATGCCTCCGTGGCGCCTCAGTGGCAGGGCCTTGTGCAGGAGTGGGATGACCTGAATATGGGGCACGCGATGTTCCTGGACACCGGGCCACTGGCCGGCGGGCTGTCTTCCTTTTTTGGCGTCCTCGGCCTGAAGCACAAACCCGACCTGATGCAGCACATGCTGATGCGCGCCTTGTTGCCACAGTTGCATGTTGCACTGTTACGGGTGCAGCACTACACGACACTCGACATACCCGATACGGCCGCCGTTGCGGAGCCAGTCGAAGCCCCCACGCTGACCGACCGGCAACTCGAAATACTGCATTGGGTGCGCCAGGGCAAGACCAATTTTGAGATCGCGCTGATTCTGGATATCAGTGTGCTGACGGTCAAAAACCATTTGCAAAAATTGTTCAAACGCCTGAATGTGCACAACCGGGTACAGGCGGTGGCCAGGATCATGGAAATGGATGAATCCGGCAAATAACGGAGCCTGCTGGCGTGGCGTAGTCCTAACGGACTAGCGATGGCGCGCTTTCAATGCAAAGGCCATCAAATTTGATTTGCATAGTCGCGGAACTATGACCTTCAAATTCATCCCGGCACTAGGCCTCGGCCTCTATTCCATCGCAGGTTTCGCAGGCACCATTGCGTCTTGCCCAACGGTGCCCGTCGCCGCCGATCTGGTGAATCGCTGCACACCTGAAGTCACCTTTTATATGGGCGGCACCTCGGCGCAGTTACCCGCGCTCATCAAGGCTTTGACGACGCCAGGATTCATCTTTGACGAAAGTCGGCCCTTTGTAAAAGTGCGGGACGTCGCTCTGTCCTTATCCGGTTCTGGTTCTTACACCACGGCATTGCCGCCAGGCGTCGATGGCAACACCATCGCCTTTATTGGCTATGGAGCCTTTGGTACCGGCGAGGCGGCGGGCAAGCGGGTGGCCATTATTTATAACCAGGCCAATGGCTCATTTGCCGCCGTAAATCAGATGACACAACCAAGTGCAGCATTGGAAGAGAACACCACGCTGCGCTTGACCACACGTGACCAGCAGAAGGCTGGCACCGGCAAGGGCGTCGAGGCCTGCCCACCCAGCAGCGTCGTCACCGATGAGGTCCTGGCCCAGCCGGGCGTGCGTTTGGGTTACAAAACATTTTTGTGCGATACCGAAGATCCTTTCGCCCTCGGCTGGGGCGGCGACAAGAGCAAAGCCATGGCACTCGCTTTGACCGACGTCCGTCCGTCGGAGGCCGTGCCGGATGTGGTGAGCAAGTGGAGCAACAAGACATTTCCCGCTGTGCCGACCGCTATGCAGGGTTTTGGAGTCATCGTCAGCCCGGCGCTCTATACCAAGTTGATTGCCAAAGAAGTGGCCGCGGGCAACCTGCCTTCCTCCTGCCTTTCCAGTGAAACCGTGGGCGGCAGCACCGATACCATTCACGCTTTTTGCCAACCCAATCTGCCGACTGCGGACTACTCCGGCTTGGTGACCGGCAGTGTCACGACCGCCGATGGTTTTTTGGCTACCTCGGGCGACAGCAGCAGAATAGTTTTGGCGCGCCTGGCCGACATCTCGGGCACGCAAGCCGCCTCCAATATATTTTTTGCCAACCAGGAAAACACCGCCCCAAAGAAATCCAAGCGGGCAACGGACGCGGCACCCACCGTGGTGGCTGGCGTTCCGGGTACGCCTGGTTTGAGCAAGGCCTATGGCGACCTGAATGTCTTTGAGAAAAATACCGCCGAGGAAGTGATTGCGGCCGTGAGCGGTGCTGCCGTCGGTAGCTATGGCATTGGTGTGGTGTCGCTGGTCAACCGCTACAACACCGACAAGGCCAAATCAGATTTGAAAGGTGCGCTGTTCGTCAAGCTCGGTGGCATCAGCCCGAACATGGTGGAGATTGCCGGCACGACGGTAGTGGATGCCACCGCGCGCGACGCCATCATTGCCGGCTACCCCATGACCTACGCCATGCAGGCCATCACCAGTGCCAAGTTGGCTGGCGCGCATGCGACGCTGGCTGCCAAGCTGATTACTGAGTTGCAAAACCCGGTGGCTGACGTGCCTGGCATCGCCAATATCGGCTCCAGCAATACGGCCCGCAACACGCCCTTTGTGCGCGCCAACGGCAACTATTCGCCGCTCAGTCGCTAACCACACCAAGCCAATAAGTGGCCCTTTGTGTCACGTGAAATGT
>CAIQEX010000330.1 GCA_903870955.1 uncultured beta proteobacterium | reverse complement strand
GCGGTCTGACCGTAAATCAGGTAAGTCAGCGTTGCGATGCCGGAATGCGGGTGCATGCCAAACCGGGGTGGCAGCCCACCTTTTGCGACCTCAAAACGGTCCAGAAAAATAAACGGCTTGAGGCGTTCACCCAAATCGCCAGGGCTTACCAAGCGGGTGATGGGGCCATGGGAGCTACCCCGGGTACGCAGGTCGACGGCACGTTGGGCCAAAGCAGAATCAAGCATCAGGCACTCCTCAAGTTGGCGGGACGCAAATTGAACACCAAAATAGCGCACAGCGTACCCAACACGATGGCGGGCACGGGCGAACCCGGGATCACGAACAGGTGCGCTGCCACCGCACCCAGCATGGTGCCGCCGAGCAGCAAACCGGCCCAAAAGCCGGTTGCGGGAACCAGCAGGAGCACGGCTCCGAACACCTCGATGCCACCGGTCAGATAGCGAAACCACTGGCCGATGCCGATGGCGTCAAAGACGGCGACCATTTGCGGCACGCCCGCCAATTTGGCGCTACCGGCTGCGCCAAAGGCGACGGCCAGGAGGATGCGAATGCCCCAGATGAGGCGTGTTTGAAGCTTGCCGGAAAGGGCCATGAAAAACTCCTGAAGGGGTTGAATGAAGCGGATGGTGGTAATTTAGGAGCTTCCGCATTACTTTAATAGATGGAATAATTGAAAATCACCATGTCAAATTTGGAAGTAATAATATGGTCGATCTCAATCAATTGGCGCTGTTCGTGCGGGTGGTGCAGGCGGGCAGCTTTGCCGAGGCAGCGCGGCGCATGGCCATGCCGCCCACCACGCTGAGCCGTCAGGTCGCCCAACTCGAAGACGCGTTGCAACTGCGCCTGCTCCAGCGCAGTACGCGCAAGCTCAGCCTGACCGATGCCGGACGCACGCTGTTTGACCGCTGCGCCCCGCAGATCGACGATTTGCGCGCCGCGGCCAATGAATTGTCAGGAGAAGACCAGTTGCCCAAGGGCAATGTTCGCATCGCGGCACCCGCCAGTTTCTTTGACTTTTTTTCCATCGATTGGGTGCGCGAATTTCTGCAGCGCTATCCGGCGGTGCAACTGGAATTTGTGTTGAGTGACGGGATGGCAGACTTTATCGGGGAAGGCATCGACGTGGCGTTTCGCGGAGGGGGCGAGTTGGCCGATTCCAGCCTGGTGGCGCGCAAGCTCACCACCACCTACCTCAGCCTGGCGGCCAGTCCAGACTATCTGGCCGCCCGGGGAACGCCGCAGGCCGTGGCGGACTTGGCCTCACACGATTGCATACGGGCGATAGGGCCCGCTGGCGGCACCACGACCTGGCGTCTGAACGGACCTTCGGGGCCCCTGCAGGTGTCCGTGTCTGGTCCCTTTAGCGCCAATACCAGCCAGGCGCAGTTGAAGGCCGCAATCGCCGGTTTGGGTATTTGCCTGGCCCCCATACGCACCTTGCAACCCCGTTTTCGAACCGGCGAATTGGTGGAGGTGTTGCCGGGTGTAGCCACCGCGCCAGGCGGCTTGTATGCGGTGTTTCCCAGTCGGCGTCACCTGCCCCGCGCAGTGACCGCGTTTGTGGATCGGGTGGCGGAATATATACAAGCACAGAGTGCCGCGCAGCCATAGCCGGCTGATGGGTTGATTCAGAAATAGCCGAAGTCACCCTGGATATCCGCATAGTGACCAGTGGTCCGTGCGATTCAACCTTCTGTCTGAAAAACTATTTTTCGCCCAAGCTATTTTTATAAAGTTCGCCTATGGCCTGCGGAATTTCCCTGCGCCAAGTGTTGCTGGGCTGGCACTTTCCATTGGCCCAAGAATTGAGGTCCTTATGAAACATGCAATCACAGTAGCCGTCTGCACCCTATTTATCTGCGCCATTGTTAGCGCCTGTGGCGGTGGCGGCGGGTCCGGCGCAAGTGTCAACAAACTCACCATTGTGGGTTCGGGTAGTTGACCGGTTCACTCTCATCACGAGGTAATCAAAATGAAATTTCGTTCCATTGCATTGTGCTGCGCAGGCTTGCTATGTTCTATCGCCAACGCAACCACTGACGCCAGTTCACTTAAATTGCAGGTCTATTCGGTCATGCTCTCGACGAGTCCGCAGTGCACCTCGCCGGTCACTGTTTTCTCCAATACGACGCCGACCGAAGTCGATTTTCTGGTGGCACCCACACTGGGCAGTGGCAACCCGCCGGACGGCACCTACCCATGCATCATCATCAAGATGTCGGACACCATCAAGTTCACGCCAACCACCAATGATGGAAGCTGCACGGGCAACCAGCAATACACCACCGACGTTTGCCAGACGGGTGAATCCACGCGGGCACCCGATGCGGTGGGCTCGGCCAATGCATGCTCCACCGGAGCTCCAGACCTGGTTTATCTATATTTGACAACCGGTCGAATTGGCTCAGGCGGTGGCAACGCATTTCTGCAGCCGCTCGCGCCAAACAATACAACTTACGGTGTCAATCTGACTTCCCCGCTGGTGGTATCCGGTACCGCAACCGCCAAATTTGTAGTTACTGCCAAGAACGCGGTTGATGGCAGCGGACCCTCGTGCGGCATGAACGCGCCGGTATTCGGATTCAAGATTCCTTGAACCCAGACGTAGGCCGTCAAATCCATTTCACTCCGTTTTAACCGAGCGGCTGGCGTGCCGTGAATAACACTATTTTTTGCGCATGACTTTCGACACTTCCGCCATTTGACATATACGAATAAGATCGCGCGACTTATGAATATGTCACTTCAAAGTGTCGTTTCGCAACTGCCTAAAGCCGGTCTTCTGGTGGTTGACGACCACGATCTGGTTCGACTGGGCTTGCGCACCATGGTCGCTGCACAGGCTTCGGCCAGTGGCTTTGCCGTGCAGGTCTATGAAGCCCGCACGGTGCAAGCTGCCTTGGTGCTGTATCAAAGTCACCAACTGGAAATCCATCTGGTGTTGCTGGACCTGCATCTGCCCGATGCGCATGGCATGTCGGGTTTGAATGCCTTTGTCAGTCGCTTTCCGGATGCCCGCGTGGTGATTCTTTCGGCCGACAGTGACCCCGCGCTGCGCCAGGAAGCCCTGAACTGTGGAGCCCTTGCGTTCCATTCCAAAGCCGCAGAACTGCCCGACCTGATGACGCTGATCCGTGGCAAACCCAACCTGGGGCTGGCGGTCAACGCCGCCGGTGCGGAAGCCGGGCAAACGCGGCTGGTGCGCACGGCTGCCGGTGCCGACATTGAACTCACGGCGCGCCAGGCGGAGGTTATTGATTGCCTGCTGGCCGGCCAATCGAATCGCGAAATCGCGGAGGCCACCGGCTTGAGTGAAGGCACGATCAAGAATTTGGTCTCCACCTTGCTGCTGCTGTTTGGCGTGCGTTCGCGGGCGCAACTCATTAGCCAGTTGCGCTGAATGAACGCTCTGGCGCAACAGTCCGTTGTCCTGCGCGAACAGGTTGCGGCCCTATACGCCTCTTCCTGGACTTCGACACTGGCAGACACTTTGCTGGCCTGGGCCATGTGTGCCGTTTTCTATTGGCGCCTGCGCGACCCCTCGGTGTTGCTGTGGGCTGGACTGCACTTTTTGCAGTTGCTGCGTTACCCCTTGCTCGGTGCCTACCACCGCGATCCACGCGCCGCAGAGCGCAGCCAGCACTGGGCCCGTTTGCAATGCCGTGAGCTGCTGATTTACAGCAGCGTATGGGGCCTGGCGCCCTGGCTCTTTATGCCCGCGAATGATCTGCCCATGACCGTCTTGCTGATGCTCGTGATGCTGGGTCTTTGTAGCGCCGGGGTTCCAGCGGTTGCGCCGCGCTGGCCTTCGGTCCTCTGCTTCGTGGTGCCCATGGTGGTGGGTTTGATCACCGCCATGGCCTGGTATGGCGACCTCGTGCACTGGTTTATGGCCGCTTGCTGCGGCATCTATCTGGGCGCGACCTTGCACTTTGCCCGACAGCAAAATCGGCTTTTGACCGAAGCCTTGCAAATGCGTTTTGAAAAGCAGTCTCTTGCCGAACGACTGGAGTTGCAGATGCAGGAATCAGAGCGTCTGAGCGAGGAGAAGACGCGTTTCTTCGCCGCCGCCAGCCATGACCTGCGCCAACCCTTGCATGCCATCACGCTGTTTGGTGCCGTGCTGGAGAAAAGTCTGAGCGGGCGGCCCGAGCAGGTTCACGCCGCGCGTCTGATGGAGTCGGTACGGGCACTCGGCGTGTCGCTGGACACCATGATGGATGTCTCCCGCATTGACTCCGGCGTGATCGTGCCGGAACGGCAAGCGGTCACCCTGAACGTCCTGTTTCAACAAATCAACGCGGTGTTCTCACCGCTAGCCGAGCAAAAGGGTCTTCAACTGCGTTTGCGTGCGAGCCCTCTGGCCGTCATCAGCGACCCCCATTTGCTGTACCGCATGGTCGTCAATCTGGTGGAAAACGCCATCAAGTACACCCCGCGGGGCGGTGTGCTGGTGGTGGCCAGGTCCCGGCAATCGCAGGTGTGGATCGATGTCTGCGACACAGGAATCGGCATCTCGGACGACGAGATGCAACACATTTTTGACGAGTTCTACCAAGCCAACAACCCGGGGCGTGACCGCAGCATGGGTTCGGGCTTGGGGCTGTCCATCGTGCGCCGCCTGTCGCTGCTGTTGGACCATCCGGTGTCGGTTTATTCAAGGCCCAAGCGCGGCAGCCGGTTCCGCCTGACCCTGCCCATGGCAGCCTCAGACACGACCAAGCCGGATTTGCAAGTTACAACGGGCGCAATTCCCCTAGCCCCGTTGCCTGGCATTGCGGCACAGGATCTGCCCAAACGCGTCATGCTGCTCGACGACGAGGTCGAAATTGGCTACGCGATGGCCGCCCTGCTCAAATCCTATGGGGTGGAACTGACCGTGGTTCGCGATGAAATGGTTGCCACCGACGCCTTTATTCAAGCCGCCATGGGTCGGCCGTTCGATGCCCTGATTTTTGACTACCGTCTGGCTGGGGGTGCCGATGGGCTTGCGGTGGCGCAGCGACTGTGCAACCGCTTCGATCCGCAACTGCCAAAACTCATGGTCACCGGGGAGACCGCGCCGCAGCGACTGCAACTTGTGCGGGAAATGGGTGTCGATATGCTGCAAAAGCCCACATCAACCCCTGATTTGCTAGCGGCATTGCGCAGACTTAAACGTCTTTCCTGAAATATTTTTCGGTTTAAAAAAAGAACCGAGAAATGTGACTTTTGACACTTCTTTTTGTTTGGGGCAATTTCTAAAATGCCTTAAATCAAAGTCTACAGGGAGTGGAAATGTTGCGCCGTTCATTGAACGACGTGGGATGTGCCTGCGCGCTTACCCCGTCACCAGCAGTGTCATTTGTCCGCTTCAATGCGGTGCCCGGGCCCTGCATGCAACATACGCCCACGTTTTTTTAGCGATGCAGACGTCTCGTCATGGCCCAGGGCTAGCGGACGCTGGAAGGTTTGTCACGAACATGAAGTCTTAAGGTACTGCGCCATTTTTTAAATAGAGCGCAGTCAATCAGGGGAGCAATCTGTGGACACTGAAGTCAAAGGTCGAAAGGCCAAGTCAGCACGTCGCAATGCGGTCAATCAGGCAGCGCCCGCGCTGAGCCGGTTCACCGCCCTGGTGCGCCGTGCCATGGAGGCCATTGCACCGGTGCCGGCGAAAGTTTTTGCGCCGACCCTGATGGAAGCTCTGGAGCCGCGCGTGCTGCTAGCCGCCGATCCGGTGATGCCGCGAATCGATGGCCGTATCGATGTACCTGGTGAGGTCGACACCTACAACTTCACGCTGCAAAACGATGTCCGCATCGTGTTTGATTCACTCACGCCCGATGGCTCCATCAGTTGGACCCTGACCGGCCCGAACGGCGTGGTGGAACCGGGACGCACCTTCACGGCTTCTGATTCGGCTGATTTTGGTGGCACGGGCGCACTCGACCTGAAGGCCGGCGATTACACCCTCACCGTGGACGCCACAGCAGATCACACGGGTGATTACAGTTTTCGTCTGGTCGACCTCAGCCGGGCCCAGACCATCACACCGGGCACAGCCGTCAGCGGCCAGCTGAGTCCGGCCTCCGAGACCGATGCGTATAGCTTCTCTGCCACCGAAGGGCAAACCTTGTTCTTCGACAGCCGGGTTGCGCCGGCCAATACCTATTGGCGTCTGTTGGGACCCGATGGCAAGTTGGTCACTGGGCCGACCAGCATGGGCACTGACATCGAGAACCTGCGCTGCGCCCAAAGTGGCACCTACACCCTGCTGATTGAGGGACGCAACAATGCGGGCGCGGGCATTG
>CAIQEX010000329.1 GCA_903870955.1 uncultured beta proteobacterium | reverse complement strand
CGCACGTTTTTGAAGGCTGCGCGCAGCGGGGCTTCCAGCAGTGCGCTCATCCAGTCGTTGGGCAAGCCGCGTGCTTTGCCGGCCAGGCCACCGCAGATATTCGGCGCGGCCAGTTCCACCAATCCTTCATTCAAAACGAAAGGGCCACAGGACGACACACCGACCGATTCGACACTGGACACGTCAATGCCCGAGAGCGCGCAACTCTGGCCAATCAGCCGGATGATTTGCTGGGCCAGCGCATCGTTGTCGCCTTCCTTGGCAGTAGGCTCGGACACCTTGCCGCTGATGCCACGGTGGTCGGCCATGCTGATGGCCACCTTGGTGCCGCCGATGTCGACACAGGCCAGGGGCGGGCTGCCTGCTGGCAGATTGATTTGTATTTCTGGGGAAGTTACGTTCATGCTGGTCTCACTTTATATTTTTTGCCCGTCAGGTGCGGCCGTAATCGTCTTGTAGTCGCTCGATATCGTCCTCGCCGAGGTAACTGCCAAACTGCACTTCCACAATCTCCACCAACTGCTGCGTGCGGTTGGTAATGCGGTGCACCTGCCCCAGGGCAATGTCGCAGTGACCGCCTGTGGCCAGTTCAAATGTCTTGTCGTCCAAGGTGATGTGGGCCGTCCCCTGCACCACCACCCAATGCTCAGAGCGCTGGCGATGCCGTTGCAGGCTGATCTGCTGGCCGGGATTGACGCCAATGCGTTTGATTTTGTTGCCGGCCACTTCGGAGACCGTCTCGTACCAACCCCAGGGGCGTGTGGTGCGTTCTATGGTTTCGGTGCGGACGGTGGTGTTCATAGGCATTGAGGCTCTATTTTGACTGAATCCCGGTGCGTTTACAGCCGATGCGTGCGGTCGCCCCTGGCAAATCCGATGGATTCAAACAGCGGGCCTTTGACCAGGCCCATGACCTTGAAAAACTCGCCCATCTCGTGCTCCAAAATCAGCTTTTGCGCCGCTACCCGTTCGGGCAGGGATGCGTTTTGCATCAGCTCTACGATGCCGCAGTTCATCAGGAAATGCGCCTGCGAGGTGTAACCCAGCACCTCCAGTCCGACCTCTTGGGCCGCGACCGCAATGCCCGTGAAGTTCACATGCGCCGTAATGTCCTTCAGGCCGACAGCCTCCAGCGGGTTGCCATCGGCCTGGTGGGCGCGGTGGCACATCACGGTGCCCATGTGGCGCTGTTCG
The DNA here is from genome assembly GCA_903870955.1 of uncultured beta proteobacterium. Classification (GTDB taxonomy): domain Bacteria; phylum Pseudomonadota; class Gammaproteobacteria; order Burkholderiales; family Burkholderiaceae_C; genus Allorhodoferax. The sequence goes on along the minus strand of CAIQEX010000329.1, from coordinate 1,991 downwards.
TGGTAGTACTCGGCCTCGGGGAAACCATAGTCCAGCAAGAAGACGGCGCCACGGCTCAGATGGTCGCCCAGGGTGCGCACAAAGGCCTCAGCCTGTGGGTGAACTTCGGTCAGGTAGTCATGCGCACCGTCGATCTCAAACGGTGGGCGCAGTTCAGTCGGTTGATCGGCCCAGACCCAGGTGTCGTTCTCGCGTGCCACGCCACGTTCCCACCATTGACCTTTGACGCGGGCAACCAGTTTCACGGGCATGGCGTCCAGCACCTCATTGCCGACCACCACGCCCTCCAGCGTCACGGGCAGCGCATTGGCCCAGTGCAGTACCTCCAGGTGGGCCTGCAGGTTCTGGCGTTGGCGCTCTTTCAGGCTCTCGGACAGATCAACAATGGTGTAACGGTCCACGCGCTGGCCCATGGCCTTGAGTGCGGTGAGCAATTGGTTCGCCAACGCACCGGTACCGGCGCCAAACTCCCAAATCTCGAACGTCTGTGTCGCCTGCATGGCCTGGGCCACCGCCTGCGCCAGGGTGTAGCCAAAAAGTGGCGTCATTTCCGGTGCGGTGACAAAGTCGCTACCCGCGCCCTGGAGGCTGCCGTCCGCCTGCCGCGTGCCCCCGGGCAGGGTGCCAAACTTGGTGGAACCGTTGGCGTAATAGCCCAGACCCGGCGCGTACAGCGCAAGTTCCATGAAGCGGTCAAACCCCAGCCAGCCACCGGATTGCTGCATCTCGGTGGCGATACGCTCTTCCAGTTCGGCCAATATGCCGCTCGCCTGGTCGGAGGCAGGGGGGGTGGGTAAACTCGGGTCTGTTGTCATATCGCGCTGGATTGTCCCTCAATGTCTGCCCCAATACCCCAAGTTGCCTCACTTCGTACCGTTTTGGTTACCGGCGCTGCCAAGCGCCTGGGGCGTGAAATCGCTCTGAAGCTGGCCGCCAATGGCTGGCGTGTCGCCGTGCACTACCGTGATTCGGTGGAGGAGGCGCGCCAGACGGTGGCCGATTGTTCGCGCCTGACACCGGGATCGCAGGCTTTTCGTTCCAACCTGGGTAACGAAACCGCCGTGCGCAATTTGCTGCCCGCCGTGATCGAGGCTTTTGGTCAGGTGGATGCCGTGGTGAACTGTGCTTCCACCTTCGAACACGACACCGCCGCCACCTTTAGTTTTACCGCCATGGAAAAGCATATGCGCAGCAATGCGGGTGCCGCCATTCTGATTGCCCAGGCCTTGCACAACCACATTACGGAGCGCCGCAAGACCCAACCGGATGCCGGTGGCGTCGTGGTCAATCTGCTGGACCAGAAGCTGTGGAACAAGACGCCCGACTTTGTGTCATACACCCTGTCCAAAGCCGCACTGGACGCCGCCAATTCCATGTTGGCGCTGGCCCTGCGTCCGTTGGTGCGGGTGGTGGGTGTGGCCCCGGTGATGGGTCAGCACCAACCACTCCTGAGGGGCGAAAAGCTGGCCGAGCGTAGCGCCGAATTGCCCGAGCACCATCGGGAGACCGATCTGGACACCAAGGCCGCTGTGTTGCTGGCTTTGCAGGAGGAAAGCATCAGCGGTACGACCCTGCTGGTGGAGGAAGAAGTTCCTAAAGACAAGGCGCAGGCACCCGTGGTCGAGCCGCCGCCGGCTCCGTTCGTTCCCCCCGCGCGCCGCACGGGCAGGCGCTGAGATGGCTGGAGCCGTTGTGATGTCACAGGAAATTGTTCGCCATGCATAAGCGCGTACTCATTACGGGTGGGGCGCAGCGCCTGGGGGCTTTGCTTTGTCGCGCCTTTGCGCACGCCGGCTGGGAAGTCTGGTGCCACTACCAGCGTTCAGGCACGCTGGCCCATGCGCTAGTGGAAGAACTGCGCGATGCCGGTTTTGCGGCCTATGCCGTGCAGGCCGATCTGGCGCTGGAAGCGCAGCGCTTGCACATGATGGAGCAAGTCGTGGCCCAGGGCGGGGCGCTGCATTGCCTGGTCAACAACGCCTCGCTGTTTG
>CAIQEX010000328.1 GCA_903870955.1 uncultured beta proteobacterium | reverse complement strand
GCACAATGCGGGGCGCGGTTGTGGTGGACGGGGTACTGGCACATTTGCCCGATGGATCGTCATACGACACCACCCAAGAGGACGATGTGGAGGACAGCGCACAAGAGTTATCCAGCACCCCTGCCGAATTCGACGAAACCAGCCACAGCGTGACGATCTGGTTGCTCTTGATGGCTTCAGAACGCGCTTTTTGCAGACCCGTCATGGCTGCTTCGGCAGCACCGCGCAGGCGCAGATTGGCAATCAGTTCAGCCGCCGACGGTGCCACTGCAGCCATCAACACTGCCATCACCGCGAAGGTGACCAGCACCTCCACCATGCTGTAGCCGCTTTGTTGCTTTTTCAGCATGAGCCACCCGTGTTGGTTACCCAGCAAGACGCATTGGCTGTCCAGCCGGAGGGGACGGCGGTCGTCGCCTTGGCGTTGCTCTGGTTAATGGTGTAGGTGAATCCAGTCATGGATCCTGTACCCGTAGCCGCCAAGGTGTAGGCGGTGGCGCTGCTGGCAGAGCACTGAAACGAGAAGTATTTGCTGGTGGTGGTGTCCGACGCACAGTCCGTTGCACCAACATAGGTTTTGTTGTCCTGATAGAACTGCTCGATGCGCACGGCCTTGAGCGAAAGCGCCGAGGTGGCGTCTGGAATCTTGCCCCGGATGATGTAGCCTTGGTAAGCGGGCAGGGCCACTGCGCTCAAGATCCCGATGATCGCCACCACCACCATCAACTCAACCAGGGTAAAGCCCCGTTCCAGCCTGGCAGCAACAGTTGACCGGCAGGGATGGGTGGCTTGTGTAGACCGGTGCATGGACTTCGCTCCTTAGGATTGACTTGATTATTCGGGTGCCACACCTATCGACATGGCATGGGCTTGCAATAGCCGCAGTGTAGGTCTGCCCCTGATTGACGGCCGCAACCGGCAGACGAATGGCAGAAATAAGCGGGCGAACGGTCAAGTGAGGTCAAAGATCGGTCAAAAAAACCAGCGCTTTGCCATTCAAGTCCCCGGTGCTAGACTGAATTGCCCACCTCTGGCCCCGGGCAGTTCCAACTCCAAGTAGCGCCTGGCCCGCCCTGCAATCCCCCCATTTCTATAACTTCCCCGGTGAAGTTTCGGGGATCGCAGAGGCGTGTATGTCTACAAAAACAACTACAAAAAGATCCTGCTCTGGCTACTCACTGGTCGAATTCTTGACCGCACTGGCGGTGCTGCTAGGCGTGCAAGCGCTGGCCTTTCCTTCCATCTCTGACCTATTAATCACCATGCGTTTGCGCTCCGGGGCCGATGCGCTGATGAACGCGCTCAACCTGGCCCGCTCTGCCGCAGTACAGCGCAGCCATCGGGTGGTTGTGTGCAAGTCCGCCAATGGCAGCACCTGTGCGGACGCGGGCGGCTGGAACACGGGCTGGCTGATTTTTCAGGACACCAACAACAGCGGCACGCTCGACGATGGCGAAGCCCTTATCCAAAGCCGAAGCGCTTTGCCGGAGCACCTCTCGCTTTCAGGAAACACGCCCGTGGAGGACTACGTGTCGTACACCCCGTTCGGGCAGGCCAAACTATTGAGCGGCGCCTTTCAAGCCGGCACCTTCACCCTGTGCGCCAAAGAGACCGGCCGAAGGGATGGTTACCAGGTAATTGTTGCCTCATCCGGGCGGGCTAGAATGGCCAAAGCGCCGGGTAGTTGTTAATAGCCTGCAGACCACTCAGGTTGTAACTTTTAGTCTATCGGGTTGCAAAACCTCAGCGAAACTAAACGAAAATGCTGCGGTGAACAATAATTTCGCCCGTTCACCCGTTTGGGGGATATCCGAAATCCTGATGTTGGCCTACATTAGTGCGGATTCCAAAACGAGGTGTGCGGCGAATGTGTTGGGCGTTCAGTCGGGTCAGATGCGCAAGGTGCGCGTCGACTCAATAAATTTACTAGAAAGTCACAACTTGTTATTCAGTCAGCCCGTATCCGGCAGCTTTGCTGCCACGCGTGATCGCTTCTCAGCGACAGTTTTTGCACGCAGCTTCCTTTCAATTTCCCTGGCCCTTGTGTTGCTGGGCCACAGCAACTTTGCCCCTGCGCAAACCATGCCGACCGACCTTTTAGGTGCCGCTGCAGCCGCCGCTGCGGGTGGTGGTGGCGGAGGTGGCTCGGGCTCTACAGGGTCTGACGCCTTGGGCACCACCGGCGCACTGCAGTCTGGCGCACAGCAGATGGATTCTGCGGGCGCCGCACTGGCCAACACCGGCCTCAGCCCGCAAAGCTCGCTGCGTGCTGGTGCGCCGCAAGGTAAAGCCAAGGCCACTAAGGGCGATGTCGGCACCGACGCACTCAACGCCGCCAACGCAGCCAAAGCCGGCGCCACCGGGCAAGACAGCCCGCTAGAAGAAATCGAGTTTCAGCGCTTCGTGCGCAAATCCACCGGCCAAGCCCTCAACCTGTATGGTTACGACTTGTTCTCCAGCGCCTCCTTTGGCGCGGTGCAGGCATACACCGTGCCCTCGGGCTACCTGATGGGCCCGGGCGACGAACTGGTGCTCCAGGTGTATGGCCTGTTTGATGTGGCCGACCGCATCACCATCGACCGCGATGGCCGCATTACCCTGCCCAAAGTGGGTCCGCTCACACTTGCTGGTGTGCCCTTTAGCGAGGCCGAAAAAGTCATTACCGCCCACCTCGCCAAGGTCTACAAAAACTTCAGCCTCAGCGTCAGCATGGGCCGCCTGCGCAGCATCGAAGTGTTTGTTGTTGGCCAAGCCCGCCACCCCGGCAAGCACGTGGTCAGTTCGCTCTCCAGCCTGATCAACGCCCTGTTTGAAACCGGTGGCCCCAGCGCCAAT
>CAIQEX010000327.1 GCA_903870955.1 uncultured beta proteobacterium | reverse complement strand
CGCAAGACCCGACCTCTTTAGACGCTATAGCGAAGCAAAGCGCAGCCCAGGATAGTGGCACGCCTCAAAACACCGCCTTGGACGCGGCAACGATGCTGCAACAGAATCCGCAGATCGCCGCTGCACAGGCACAAATGGCTGTGGCAACTGCGACATCTGCCGCTACAACTAAAGCCACGGCCAATGCAAGTGCAAGTGCAGCTACCGCAACCGCAACCGCAACCGCAACCGCAGCAGCAGCAGCAGCAGCAAAAGTATTGGCATCCGCCTCAGCGTCCATTGCCAGCGCAGCGTCAACCGCAGCGGGTACGGCAACCGATGCATCCGCATTGACCGAAAACATGGCCCTGGCTACCTTGCCGCCGTCACAACAGCCACTGACTACCGAAATCTCTCTTCCGCTTGAGACCACGGCCCAGCGTTCAGCAGTTGCAGCCGCCACGACGTCGGCGAACAACGCTGCCGCACCGATTGCGCTCCAGGGCGACGCCCTGACGACGGGACAATCGTCCACCCAAGGTTTGCAGCACGCTGTGAATCGCGCCCATTCAGGCAAAGACTTGCAGCCCGCGGCAGCGGACTCGGCATCGGCCAGTAACAACCCGGCCACGGCGGTGACTGAAAAAGCGGAAACCGCGAAGTGGATTAGCGCTTTGGAGCAGGCCAGGTCGCAACAAACGACCAAGTTCACAGAGCCGGTTTTTGCCCCATTGCTGGCCAAGACCGAAAAATCCACGAGTGATCGTGTTGCCTTGGCCTTCAAGGGTTCCGAGCCTGGCTACAGCGGGACCGCCTTGGGCGTGAGCGCCCCGGAATTCTCCCAGTCGGGCGTTTCGGCAACCGCACCCTTGCCTGAAATGCAGGTGGCCGAACAAGTGACCTACTGGGTCTCGCAAAACGTGCAAAACGCCGAACTCACGCTCGATGGCCTGGGGCAGGTGCCCGTGGAGGTCAGCATCAGTGTGCAGGGCAAAGAGGCTCAAATTACGTTCCGCACCGATGAAGCCGCAACCCGCAGTGTGTTGGAAGGAGCCAGTGCCCACCTGAAGGACATGCTTCAACGCGAGGGCATGGTCCTGACTGGCGTATCGGTAGGCACTTCGGGCAGTGGTGGAGATGCGAATGCGGGCGAGCGTCGTTCGCGGCAATCCGCGCGCCAGGGCTGGGTCGCATCGCAGCCAGTGACCGCCGCGCCAATCCAGGAGGCCGGTCGACGGGTGGGTGCGGTGGCAGGACGATCGGTCGATCTTTTTGTGTAATCGGACCGAATCAGGCAAAAATCAGGATAGGCTGTGGAAAAGCCAGCTAAATTTACGCTTTGACGTAAAGGACCGGGCCAATAATCAACTAAATACCATTCATGGGGAAATACAGTGGCTACTGCACCTGAAGCAGCCGAAGGCGACGCAAAGCCTGCGGCGAAAAAGAGCAAAAAACTGCTGATCATCATTGGCGCTGCCGTGGTCATTCTGGCCCTGGTTGGCGGTGGTGCATTCTGGTACATCAGCAAGCAGCGCGCCGCTGCGGCTGCGGCCGAAGATGGCGGCGAGGAGCCTGCCAAGGCTGCCGCGCACGATGCGCATG
>CAIQEX010000326.1 GCA_903870955.1 uncultured beta proteobacterium | reverse complement strand
GACTGCGCAGTGGTTGCACGGATACAGCGAGGCGTCACGTCTGGCTTTTGCCGACCGGGCCCAGTATGTCGGCGACCCGGCTTTTGTTACAGCACCGGCGAAGCGTTGGGAAAGTCTGCTCGCGCCGGACTATCTGGCCTCCCGCGCTGCGGGCATTGATGCCAACGGGCCCCGCATGCCTTCGGTGCTGCCAGGTTCGCCCGACCCCATTCAGGTGTCCGACTTGACTTATGCCCCCATGCCAACGCAGACCGAGCACGGCACATCCCACGTTTCCGTGGTCGATGGCTTTGGCAATGCATTGGCCATGACCACCACCATTGAAGACGGTTGGGGGGCCCGTGTGATGGTGAACCGTGGACGCGGCTTAACCGGTGGATTTTTGTTAAACAACCAGTTGACCGACTTCAGCTTCGAGCCCGCTGGTGCCGATGGAAAACCGGTGGCCAATCGGGTCGAGGCAGGCAAAAGGCCGCGCTCATCGATGTCCCCGTTACTGGTCTTTGAAGCCTCCCCCAACGCTGACTCCAGCAAGCCCGGCAGTCCCGCCATTGAACCGGCCCTCGACCGATTGGTCATGAGTGCCGGCAGCCCGGGCGGTGCGTTCATCATCCATTTCACCGCCAAGACTTTGATCGGTGTGCTGAACTGGGAACTGAATCCGCAGCAAGCAATTGATCTGCCCAACTTTGGTTCGCTGGGTGGGCCGGTCTTTTTGGAGCAGGCACGCTTCGACAGCAGCACCATTGCTGACCTCCGTGCACGCGGTCACACGGTGGTGGAAACACCCCTGCCCAGCGGCATTCAAGCCATTCAACGCACCCCGCAAGGATTCTTCGGTGGGGCCGACCCACGCCGCGAAGGAATTGTCCTAGGCGATTGAACTGCAGCCCCCCTTCGGCGAACGTGGGGGCATACAACCCCGCGCAGGGCCGCCCCAAGCCGGGTTAGCCCCCTGAGGGGGCAGAGAGCCACACGGAATGGGCGAACGTGGGGGCATACAACCCGGCGCCGGGCCGCCCCAAGCCGGGTTAGCCCCCTGAGGGGGCAGCGACCCACACAAAGTGGGGGAGCGTGGGGGCATACTTATGACTATGGCAATTCCGCAAACTTTTATCCAGGAACTGATCGCACGCGCTGACGTCGTGGAGATCGTGGGCCGCTATGTTCCGCTCAAGAAGGGCGGTGCCAACTTCATGGGCCTGTGCCCCTTTCACGGCGAGAAATCGCCCTCGTTTTCGGTCAGCCCGACCAAGCAGTTTTACCACTGCTTTGGTTGCGGCAAGAACGGCAACGCCATCAGCTTTTTGATGGACCACGCCGGCATGACCTTCATCGAGGCGGTGAAAGACCTGGCCCAGCAATACGGCATGCAGGTGCCCGAAGAAGAAGGCACGCCGCAGGACCGTGCCCGCGCCCAGGAGCAGCGCGAGAAACAGCACACCCTCACCAGCGTGCTGGAGCAGGCTGGCGACGCCTACCGCAAGGCACTTAAGGACTCACCACGCGCCATTGCCTACTTCAAGGGCCGCGGCCTCTCCGGCGAGGTGGCCAAACAATTTGGCCTGGGTTATGCCCCCCGAAGGCTGGCGTAGCCTGGCCAGCGTATTCCCGCATTACGACGATCCGCTGCTGGTCGAAAGCGGCCTCGTTATCAGCAACCTGGCCCCCAGCCCTGGCTCCACCAGGCCCCCCGAGGGGGTGCAGCCGTCCTTGGGGCGGCCCGACGGACGACTGGCCGAAGAAGACGGCGCTGAGGAAAAACGCTACGACCGTTTCCGTGACCGCGTCATGTTCCCCATACGCAATATCAAGGGCGAATGCATCGGATTTGGTGGACGCGTGCTGGGCGACGACAAGCCCAAATATTTGAACTCTCCTGAAACGCCGGTGTTCAGCAAAGGGCGCGAACTCTATGGCCTGTTTGAGGCCCGCTCCGCTTTGCGCGAACAAGGCTATGTGCTGGTCACCGAAGGCTACATGGACGTGGTGGCATTGGCGCAGTTGGGCTTCCCCAATGCCGTTGCCACGCTGGGTACCGCCTGCACCACGGAGCATGTGCAAAAATTATTTCGCTTCACGGATTCGGTGGTGTTCAGCTTTGATGGCGATGCCGCCGGGCGGCGCGCGGCGCGCAAAGCACTCGACGGTGCCCTGCCCTATGCAACGGATGTGCGCAGCATCAAGTTTTTGTTCCTGCCCGCAGAACACGACCCGGACAGCTTTATCCGCGCCAATGGCCGCGAGGCCTTTGCCCGCTATGTGTCCGAGGCCACGCCCTTGAGCCGCTTCCTGATCGAATCTGCGCGCGAAGGCCTGGACCTGAACAGCGCAGAAGGCCGTGCCCACCTTTCCAGCAACGCCAAGCCGCTGTGGTCCGCCATGCCCGATGGCGCGCTGAAGATGCAGTTGCTGGGGG
>CAIQEX010000325.1 GCA_903870955.1 uncultured beta proteobacterium | reverse complement strand
GCGCCGCGCATTCTGATGCTGTATGGCTCGCTGCGTGAGCGCTCGTATAGCAAGCTGCTGACGCTCGAAGCAGCGCGTCTGCTGACCGCTATGGGCGCCGAAGTCAAAGTGTTTGATCCGCAGGGCTTGCCGCAGCCCGATGGCGCACCCGACAGCCACCCCAAGGTGCAGGAGTTGCGCACGTTGGCAGCCTGGTCCGAGGGCATGGTGTGGACCTCGCCCGAACGCCACGGCGCCATGACCGGCATCATCAAAAGCCAGATCGACTGGATACCGCTCTCGGTGGGCGCGGTGCGCCCGACGCAGGGCAAAACGCTGGCGGTGATGGAGGTCAGCGGCGGCTCGCAGTCGTTCAATGCCGTGAACCAGATGCGCATTCTGGGCCGCTGGATGCGCATGCTCACCATTCCCAACCAAAGCTCGGTGGCCAAGGCGTTCATGGAGTTTGATGAAGCCGGGCGCATGAAGCCTTCCGCTTACTACGACCGCGTGGTGGACGTGATGGAAGAACTGATGAAGTTCACCCTGCTGACCCGCGACGTGGCACCCTATCTGGTGGACCGCTACAGCGAACGCAAGGAAAGCGCGGAGGAGCTAAGCAAACGCGTGAATCAGCGCTCTATCTAGACTCCGGGCATTGGACAATCGCTCCATGCCAAGCACCCGCCGGACCCGTACCGTAGTCACCCTGGGCACAGCGCAAACGCTGGCCTGGGCCTCGACCTACTACCTGCCTGCCATCCTGGCCGCACCCATGGCGCGCGACCTGGGGGTCAGCGCTGCGCTGGTCTTCGCGGCTTTTTCTGTGGGGCTGGTGATCTCCGCTTTTTTGGGCCCGAGTGCCGGGCGCGCCATCGACGCCTGGGGTGGCCGACCGGTGCTGGCACTCAGCAACATCGTCTTTGCCGTGGGCTTGACTGCCTTGGGTTTTGCCAGTGGCCGCTGGAGCCTGTTTGCCGCCTGGATGGTGATCGGCATGGGCATGGCTGGCGGCCTTTACGAGGCCGCCTTTGCGGCTCTGGTGCGGCTGTATGGGCGCGAGTCACGCAACCTGATCACCGGCATCACGCTGATCGCCGGTTTTGCCAGCACCGTAGGCTGGCCGTTGTCCACGGCACTCGAAGCCTGGCTGGGTTGGCGCGACACCTGTCTGGTCTGGGCGGGTCTGCATGTGCTGCTGGGCTTGCCTTTGAATTTGTCCTTGCCCAAACTTCAACTTGCCAGTGCAGCACCGGCTGAACGCTTGCCCGACGACACGCGCGACACGCGCGACACCACCGTCAACCGCAGCACGGCCGCCCCCGCAGTGCCCCTGCGCAGCGCGGTATTGTTGGCCCTGGTATTTGCCTTGACCTGGTTCATCAGCACGGCCATGGCGGCGCACCTGCCGACGCTGCTCACCACCAGCGGAGTCAGCCTGTCCATGGCCGTGACGGCAGGAGCCTGCATCGGTCCCGCACAGGTCGCAGGGCGCCTGCTGGAGTTTGGTGTGCTGCGCCGTGCGCACCCGCTACTGAGCGCACGCATTGCTGCCGTCATGCATCCGCTGGGTGCCATGGCCCTGGCCGTTTTGGGCGCTCCGGCCGCTGTGCTGTTTGCCATCCTGCATGGCGCAGGCAATGGCGTGCTGACGATTGCCAAAGGCACGCTGCCGCTGGTGCTGTTTGGGCCGCAAGGCTATGGCGAGCGACAGGGTTTGCTCATGGTCCCAGCGCGCTTGGCGCAGGCTTTGGCACCCTGGCTGTTTGGCCTCTGCATGGAGCGCTTGGGCGCCAATGCAATGTGGGTTTCTGCCGTGTTGGGGGCCTTGGTTTTTGTGGCATTGGCCCTGTTGTCGCCGTCGGCCACAGACCAGTCAAGCCCGCCAGAGGAGTGCTGATTTGCAACGTCCGGCGCCGCGGGCAGGGTACCCATTTGGGCGGCGATCAGCCCAGCAGTTTGCCCCAGGTACCCACGTTATGGACATTCTGGTAACCGTTCTTCTTGAGCAATAGCTTGGCCATGCCACTGCGTGTTCCGCTGGCACAGCAAACGACTACGGGAGACGATTTGGGAATTTCGCCCAATCGGCTGCCCAGTTCTGGCAGCGGGATGTTGACGGTCCCCGGTGCACTGCCGCTGGCAAATTCGCCGGCTGATCGCACATCGATAAACAGGGCGCCGTTTTTCTTGAGTTCCGGCAACATGGCCACCACCCGGCGCGAGTTCCACGCCTTGTAGCCAAACCAAAGTACCAGGGCCAGGAAGGGCCAATATTGTTCGAATGTGTTGGCAATATTCATGTCATTCTTTATCAGTGGGGGTGTTGGGAAGGGGCTGTTCTACTTCGCTCTCGCGCATTTTCTTCAAGATGAAAAGGCGCATACCCACGGCCAGTGCCAGGGACACCAACGTGAAGGCCAGTGCCACTAAACCGTAGTCGGTGGTGAAGAGATCAGCGAATAGTTTCATGGTTCAATTTTTGGGAACGGCGTCGGGTTGGAGGACTTCGGATATCAACCGCGTTGCAGGTAGACCTTGATAAAGCTGCTCTTCAAACGTTCGGCCTGGGCTGCAAGCAATTCCTGTTTGTCGTTTTTGGCCAAAGCCAGCAATTCCTCCAGACCCGAACGTATGGCCACAATTTCTGCATCATTGGCCTCGGCTTCCACTGCCTTCAACTTGTCGCTCACCTGCGGGTAAAGCGCGCTGATTTTTGCAACATCCTTTGCATGGGCTGCATCAAGCATCAGTTCCATCGCGTCATGAAAGTCCACCAACGAAACGGCCAACATGGAAAAGCCGTTGCGCTTGAACAGTTCCTGAAATACGGGGCGCACCTTCTCAAGGTCCAGGTGGGTTTGGTGCAAGTCGCCGGTGCGCACGCCATCGTTTACCGCCTTGAGCATCGCCGCGACATTGGCCAAGTCGGCAGCTATCTGCGCGTCACGGCGCAAAGCATAGGGTTGATAGGCTGTGTATTTGTCCTGGAACTTTTGGTAAGCGGGTAACAACTTATCGTAGTTGGCTATGGCCTTATCCCGCTCCCCTTTTCCCGTGAGAAACAGGGTCTGCTTGTAGAACGGGTTCATGGCGTTGAAGTCTTCCAGAAACATCTTGCGCGTAATGAAGTGGCTGGCATAGCTTCCGCCCAGCGCCACGCCCAACAACAGGACAACGGCGGCGACCCGGATGGGAAGGCCGGTGGGTTTTGAGGGAATTTGCGAGCCGCCCATTCCCAGTACCCGGTACAGTGGGCAAATCCCCAAGACGCTGGTGGCGAGCATCACCGTGCCACCAGCGTAAGCGATCAAACCGGGCGCGCCGCTGAGCCAGAAGAAGGCTAATTCGAAGAGTGCCACTGCCAGTACCAGGCGAATGAATCGATCGATTCCGATGACGTTTTTCATGGTTTTTGTTGCCAAATGGCGAGTGATAACGAGTGCTGCATTATACCCCAAGGGGTATACAAATCGGAGACCAATGGCTTGTCTTAACGGTGGCAATGGGCGAATAGTCTCGATCCCAAGCGAAAGATGTTGAAATAGCGGCTGACGCGCGAAACAACCCAAGGATCAAGACGGTGATACCCATCAAAACTGCATCCGCCTGGCGTGGAACCTCTGATTGCCGCAACTGCGCGATCCGCGAGATGGTCCTGTTCGCGGACCTGGATGAATCGGACTTTTCAAAAATTCACGCGCCGATTGATGATCT